>NZ_JAPSET010000040.1:0-65876 GCF_026847585.1 Phreatobacter sp. AB_2022a | reverse complement strand
CACCGGTTCCGCCGGGTTGGCGGCGGCCGGAGCCGGCGCCGGCGGCGTCAGCGGAATGACGCGGGGCGCGACCGGCGCGGCCGGCGTCTGCACTTGCGCCGCCTGCTCGCGCGGGCTGATCGGCCGCTCTTCGCGCGAGACCAGACGGTCGCCGTTCGGCGCGCGGTCGGTGATCGGCTTGGCGTCCTGTGCCTGCGCAGCCGGCATGCGGACCGGATCGTTGTTGGCGCGCACCACGCGCGCCTCGCCGCTCGCCGACGAACGGCCGGTCAGCGCCTTGTAGCCGAGCACGCCGCCGCCGCCCGCGACGGCGAGGCCGACGATCGCCATGACAGCCGTGACACCCGCGCGGCGGCGGCGCGGCGGCGCCTCCTCGAAGACCTGCGGATCGGGCTGCGTCATGTGACCGTCCTCGATGAAGACGGGATCGGAGGCGGCCCGTTCGGCCGCCGGCAGGTAGCCGGCATTGGCATAGCCCGCCGCATCGGCCCGCCCGCTGGCCTGCGGCACCGCGACCTCGGCGGCCTGTGCCTGCTGCCCCCGGCCCCGCCAGGCGGCAGCCGCGAGGACACCCATTCCGGCTCCAGCCGCGGCCGCCGTGCCGTAGCCGGCCGCATGGCCATGCGCGGCGGCGGCCTCATAGGAGCGGTCATCGGCGAAGGCCTCGGCCACGCGCGCATCGTCGTCGCGGTAGCCGACGGGCTGGCGCGCCGTCTGATAGCCGTGCTGGCTGTAGAGGCTCTCTTCCCGCGCCGTCGGCTGGTAGGCCGCGGACTGGTGAGTGTCCTCGGAATAGGCCTGGAAGGGATAGGCCGTCTCGGCCTGCGTTTCGCGCACCGCGGCCTCCGCCTGATAGGTCGCGTTCTGGCGGCCGAGATTGTCGGCCAGCATGCGCTCGAGATCGCGCAGGCTGCCCGGCGCGGCCTCCTCGGCCGGACCGGCCGCGTAGCTGCCGCGCAGCCCATGGGCCTGCTGCGCCTCGCCGCCCGCCGCCTGGCGGGCCTGCGGCAGGTGATGCACCACCTCGTCGTCAAGCGTGTCGTCGTAGAGCGGCGTGAAGGCCTCCGCCGCATGCTGCTCGACGCCCCCACGCGGGCGAGCACCCTGGCCGGAGCGCACATAGCTTTCGAGCTCGGCCTCGAGGTCGTCCCAGTCGGCGACACCCGGCTCGGCGCCGGCCGCCGCGGCCGCCTGCGCCGAAGCATCGAAGTGCTGCGTAGCTTCGCCGCCGGCCTCGAGCTGACGGCGCAGGACCGGCTCCCCCCGGGTCCGCGCAACGCTCTTCAGGAGGTCGGCATAATTGTCGTCCTGCCCCATGATCCTGGCGAGCTCCGCCAGGGGATCGCCACCGGCGTCCTTGCGGACCGCCTCACCGGACGCATCCGTCCGGTTGTAGGCATCGAAATCGCGGTAGCTACGCACACTCGTTTCGTTGGCCATGGGCCCCGCCGTCGTTAGGCGCCGCAGCCCGGTCAGGGGCCAGGCGCGATCAACGCATCTCTTCGACGGCCTCGACACCCAGGATCGCAAGTCCCGACTTCAGAACGGTCACGATACCCTGGACCAGCGCAAGGCGCGCCGTTGTTGTTTTTCGATCATTTTCCATAATGAAGCGTAAATGCGGCGAATCTTTCCCGCGATTCCACTGCGAATGGAAGTCCGCCGCAAGCTCATAAAGGTAGAATGCGACCCGGTGCGGCTCATGGGCTTGCGCCGCCGCCTCGATCAGCCTCGGATATTGTGCGAGCCGCTGGATGATCGCCACTTCACCGGCATCGTCGAGCAGTTCGACCGGCGCCTTTGCGAGCATGCCCGGGCTCAGATCGAGGTCCGGCATGGCCTCCTGGGCATTGCGCAGGATCGAACGGCAGCGCGCATGCGCATATTGCACATAGAAGACCGGGTTGTCCTTCGACTGCTCCAGGACCTTGGCCAGATCGAAATCGAGCGTCGCATCGTTCTTGCGGAACAGCATCATGAACCGGACGACGTCGCGGCCGACCTCGTCGACCACCTCGCGCAGCGTGACGAAATCGCCCGAGCGCTTGGACATGCGCACCGGCTCGCCGCCGCGGAACAGGCGGACGAGCTGGACCAGCTTGACGTCCAGGCTGGCGCGGCCGCCGGTGATCGCCTTCAGCGCCGCCTGCATGCGCTTGACATAGCCGCCATGATCGGCGCCCCAGACGTCGATCTGGTCCAGGAAGCCGCGGTCGGCCTTGTCCTTGTGATAGGCGATGTCCGAGGCGAAATAGGTATAGGAGCCGTCCGACTTCATGAGCGGACGGTCGACGTCGTCGCCGAAGGCGGTGGCGCGGAACAGGGTCTGCTCGCGCTCCTCCCAATCCTCGGCATCGGCGCCTTTCGGCCGCTCCAGCACACCTTCGTAGACGTCGCCCTGGGCGCGCAGTGTATCGATTGCGGCCTTCACCTTGTCGACCGGCACCTGCAGCGCGCGTTCGGAGGAAAACACCGCGTGGCGGACGTTGAGCGCGGCAAGGTCGTCGCGGATCTCGCCCATCATGGCCTCGATCGCCGCGTCCCGGCAGATCGGCAGCCATTCCTCCTCCGGCGCATTGTGCAGGCTCTGGCCGTATTTCTGGGCGAGCGCCGCACCGACGGGTTTCAGATAGTCGCCGGGATAGAGCCCCTCGGGGATCGTCACCGTCTCGCCCAGCGCCTCGCGGTAGCGCAGATAGGCGGAGCGGCCGAGCACCTGCACCTGGGCCCCGGCGTCGTTGATGTAATATTCGCGCGTCACCGCATAGCCGGCCGCCGCCAGCAGATTGGCCAGCGCGTCGCCGAACACCGCGCCGCGGCAATGGCCGACATGCATCGGGCCGGTCGGATTGGCCGAGACATATTCGACATTGACCTTGGCATCGCCGCCGATGCCGCTCCTGCCATAGGCTTCGCCGGCGGCGATCGCCGCCTTCAGCACCTGCGGCCAGACCGAAGCCTTCAGGCTCAGGTTGATGAAGCCCGGTCCGGCGATCTCGGCCTTGGCGACATCGGGCAGGCCGGCCAGGCGCGCGACGAGCTTCTCGGCGAGGTCGCGCGGCTTCAGCCCCGCCTCCTTCGACAGCACCATGGCCGCATTGGTCGCAAGGTCGCCATGGCTCGCATCGCGCGGCGCCTCCACCACGATGCGGTCGAGCGACGCCTCGGCCACGACGACGCCCTCGCCGGCAAGGGCGCGGACCGCGTCGCGGACGTGATCGGTGAACAGAGCGAAGATATTCATGCCGAAAGCCTCGAAGAACGGAGGCTGGCTCTAGCCCGAATTTTTCGCCGGGGATAGGCCTTGCATTGCGTTCCAGCCGCCGCGAACGGCTCCGCCGAGGGCGCGAACCGGCATGGTCCGGGGCAGTGGACGCCGAAATGAGGCCGAAATCGCGTCGTTCGGCGCCTCGATGGCGAAAGACGCCTCAGGCCGGCTCGGATGCCGGCCGGCCCGCCACCATCCAGAGCAGGCCCGCGCCGATGACGGCCGCCGCGATCGAGGCCGCAAAGACCGCGATCTTGGCGGCGGCGAAGTCGCCGGGGTCGGGAAAGGCCTGGCCGGCGATGAACAGCGACATGGTGAAGCCGATGCCGGCAAGCGCGCTCGCGCCGGCAAGCTGGGCCCAGGAATATTCCGCGGATTTGGTGGCGATGCCGAACCGCGCCGCGAGCCAGGCGGCGCCCAGCATGCCGAGCGGCTTGCCGAGCACGAGGCCGGTCATGATCGCCATGACCAGCGTGCCGCGCCCGTCGAGAATGCCGGGCGAGATGGCCACCCCGGCATTGGCCAGCGCGAACAGCGGCAGCACGAGATAGCTGGATCGGGCGCCGGCGTGGCGCAGCAGCCGGTCGGCCGGCGATTCCAGCCGGTCGTGGATGGCGTCGAGCGCCCTGAGCGCCGGAATCGACGGGCCGTGGCGAAGCACTTCCGCGCCGTGGGCGCTTTCCGCGAGCATGATGGAATTGGCCTGCGCCGTGAGCGCGGCGAGATTGGCCGGCGGGCGGGTCGGGATGAACAGCGCCAGCACGACGCCGGCCAGCGTCGCATGCAGGCCGCCGGCATAGATGGAAGCCCACAGCGCGATGCCGATCAGCGTATAGGGCGCGACGCGGTAGATATGCATGCGGTTGAGCGCGGCGAGCCCGCCGGTCAGCAGCACCGCCGCCGCGAGATAGCCGAGCTGGAGCTGGCCGGAATAGAACAGCGCGACCACCACGATGGCGCCGATGTCGTCGACGATGGCGGCGGCGGTGAGAAAGATGCGCAGCTCGATCGGTACGCGCGCGCCCATCATGACGATGATGGCGATCGCAAAGGCCGTATCGGTGGCCATCGGCACGCCCCAGCCATGGGCCCAGGGGCCGCTCGGCAGGATCAGGACGTAGAGAGCCGCCGGCACGACCATGCCGCCGATCGCGCCGGCGATCGGCAGCGCCGCGGACCGCCGTCCGGCGAGATGTCCGACGGTGAACTCGCGCTTGATCTCGAGACCGACCACCAGGAAGAAGATCGTCAGGAGGCCGTCATTCACCCAGTGCTGGATGGACATGCCGAAGCGCGCCGCGCCGACGGACAGCGCCGCCTCCTGATGCCAGAAGGCCTCGAAGGCGGGTCCGAGCGGAGAATTCGTCAGGACCACGGCCAGAATGGTCGCGAGCAGCAGCAGAATGCCGGCGGAGGGGCCCCAGCTTGCGAAGTCGAGCGCGGCGGCGCGGAAGCGATGGCCGAGCGTGCCCAGCATGGCGTCGAGAAAGGAGCTCTCGTCCCAGGGGCCGTCGTAGCGGCGCTCGTTGATGAAGAAGGTCGGCGTGAAGCGCACGCCGCTGGCGTGCGAGCTCGCAATGTCGGCCTGCACCCGCGCGGCCGCACGTTCGGCCTCCCGCGCCTCCCGCTCGGGATCGGCGCCGGTCAGGCCGAGATCGCGGGCGACTGCCTCGATATCCTCCTCGGTCAGCACCTGCGAGCGCGTCATCAGCTTCACATGCGCGTCCCAGAACTGTTCGGGCGTCTCGGCGCGCTCGATGAGTTCGGCGGCGCGCCGCGCGAGGTCGCTGCCGGTCAGCGGCCGGTGCCTGAAGACATAGCGCAGCCGGTCGCCGAGCTGGTCGCGAACCTCCGCGATGCGCTCGTTGGCGGCCCGGCAGAAGGGGCAGGCATAGCTGCCATATTCGACGAGCGTGATCTGGGCGCGATCGGGACCGAGCGTATGGTCGACGGCGTCATCGACCGGACGGTCGAGGCGGTTGGCAATCGCGGCCTCCGACATTCCTGCACTCCTGTTGGCCTCCCATGTGCCGCGCAAGACTGCGCGCAGGCACCCTGAGGCATGATTTTCCCAGCCATGGTAGCGGCAATGGCCGGCGCGCGTCAGCATGGCCGCGCAGCGCCCTCGAAAGGCCGGACTGCGGCCGGACGTCAGCGCAGGTCCGGCGTATCGCCGAACAACCGGCGATGCTCGTCCATCGCGTAGTGGTCGGTCATGCCGGCAATATAGTCGGCGACGCGGCGGGCGCGCCGGGCCGGCTCGGCCTCGTCCAGCCCCGCCGACCAGACCGGCGGCATGGCGACCGGATGGTCGTAGAAGGCCGCGAACAGGTCGCGAACCACGTTGCCGGCCTCCTGCCGGATCGGCACCACCCGTTGATGGCGGTAGACGTTGCGGAACAGGAAGTCCTTGATGCCGCGGTCATAGGCCTGGATCGGCTCGGAAAACTGGACGAGCGTGCGGCCGCAGCGCCTGATGTCGTCGGCCGTCGCGGGCCCGATTTCGACGATCGCCCGCTGTGCCTCGGCGATGACGTCCTCGACGAGGCGGGTGATCACCCGACGGGTCAGCTCGTTGATTTCCCGCGCCGGCTCGAGCTTGGGATGCAGCACCCGGATCTCCTCCAGGAAGGCTCCCGCCATCGGCACCGCGGCGCCGAGGTCGTCGAGCGTGAACAGGCCCGCGCGCAGGCCATCGTCGATATCGGCGGCATCGTAGGCGATGTCGTCGGCGATGGCGGCAGCCTGGGCCTCGGCGCTGGCATGGCTTGCAAGGTCCAGCGGCTGCAGCGCGTCATATTCGGTGATCGCCACGGGAATGCCGCGGGCGGCATAGCGCTCGACCGGCGAGCCGTCGGGCTTCAGCAGCGGGCCGTTGTGCTTGACGAGCCCTTCCAGCGTCTCCCAGCAGAGATTGAGGCCGTCGAAGGCCGCGTAGCGCCGCTCCAGGCGCGTCACGATCCGCAGCGACTGGGCATTGTGGTCGAAGCCGCCATAGTTCCGCATCACCTCGTCCAGCGCGTCCTCGCCGGTATGGCCGAACGGGGTATGGCCGAGGTCGTGGGCAAGCGCCAGGGTCTCCGCGAGATCCTCGTCGAGCCCGAGCGCCCGGGCGAGCGAGCGGGCGATCTGCGCCACCTCGATCGTATGGGTCAGCCGGGTGCGGTAGTGGTCGCCCTCGGGCGCGACGAAGACCTGGGTCTTGTGCTTCAGGCGGCGGAACGCGGTGGTATGGATGATCCGGTCGCGGTCGCGGTGGAATTCAGTGCGGGTCGGCGAGGCCGATTCAGGCACGAGCCGGCCGCGGCTCAGCCTCGCATCGCTGGCATAGGGGGCGAGCGGGGGATAGAAATAGCTCGCAACCGCCATGGTCTGCCTCTTCTCCGTGCCCGAACATTGACCCGCGCCTGGGGCGCACATACCTATTGGACGAGCGCGCCGCAAGGCGTGGCCGCCCTTTGAACCCTCGTGTTTCCGGCCTTGAACCGGGGAGACAAGAGATGTCGGATACCGTCACCGTCACTGATCGCGCCGCCCAGCGCATCGCCAAGATCCTGAGCGGCGAACCGCCGGGCTCGATGCTGCGCATATCGGTGGAGGGCGGCGGCTGCTCCGGCTTCCAGTACAAGTTCGACTTCACCAGAGACCGCAATGACGACGACCTCGTCATCGAAAAGGCCGGCGCGACCGTGCTGGTCGACGAAATCTCCCTGCCCTACATGGCCGGCACCGAGCTCGACTGGGTCGACGACCTCATCGGCTCGTCGTTCAAGCTGCAGAACCCCAACGCCACCGCCAATTGCGGCTGCGGCACCAGCTTCTCGGTCTGACCGGCGCGGGCCGGCCGCGCACCGTCATGGATCGCGCGGGGCCCGGCGGCGGCCGGCTCAATAGAGCGTCGCCTTCTGGCGCGCGGCGAGGCCCCTGTCATAGTCCTCGGCGTCGAAGGGCCGATGCGCGCCCTTCAGCATGTCGCCGGCGCTCGGCAGATCGCCACGCGCGCGGTGCAGGCCCGGATCCCACAGGCGGGACCGGTGCAGGGCGCGCGCGCACTGGAAATAGACCGTGTCGATGGTGATGACGAGCGCGCTCGTCGGCGCCTTGCCGTCGACCGTGTGGCGGTCCAGCAACACGGAATCGGCCGAAATGCGCGCCCGCCCGTTCACCCTGAGCGTCTCGCCGACGCCCGGCACCAGGAACAGCAGCGCCACGCGCGGATCACGGACGATGTTCCTGAGGCTGTCGATGCGGTTGTTGCCGCGCCGGTCGGGCATGACCAGCGTCCGGTCGTCGACGACGGCGACAAAACCGGCGGGATCGCCGCGCGGCGTGGCATCCAGCCCTTCCGCCCCGGCCGTCGCGAGCACGCAGAAGGGCGACGCCTCGATGATCGCGCGATATTGCGGCGTCAGCCGCGGCACTTCCTTGACCAGCGACGCCTCGCCCGGGCGGCCGTAGAGCGCCTCGAGCGCCGCTTCGTCATCGATCCACATCGCCTTGGCTCCTGCCCGCCGCGGGTCGCGCACGAGCTGTTCTGCGCGCGCGACCTTATGGCAGCTTCGGGCTAGAGTGGCACGCGAAAGAATCGCGAGCAGCCCATGATCATCGCCACGTGGAACGTCAATTCCATCAAGATTCGCGTCGAGAACACCCTCGCCTGGCTCAAGGAGCGCGATCCCGACATCGTCTGCCTGCAGGAACTGAAATGCGTCGACGAGGCCTTCCCGCGCGAGGCCTTCGAGGCCGCCGGCTACAATGTCGCGACCCATGGGCAGAAGAGCTACAACGGCGTCGCCATCCTCTCCAAGCTGCCGCTGGAGGACGTCACCCCCCGCCTGCCCGGCGACGACAGCGACGAGCAGGCCCGCTACCTCGAAGCCGTCGTCTCGACGCCGTCCGGCGCGTTTCGGATCGGCTCGATCTACCTGCCGAACGGCAACCCGCTGGGCAGCGAGAAATTTCCCTACAAGCTCGCCTGGATGAACCGGCTGATCGCCCATGCCCGCGACCGGCTGACGCTCGAGGAGCCCTTTGCCCTCTGCGGCGACTACAACGTCATTCCCACCCCCGAAGACGCCAAGAACCCCAAGGACTGGCTGGACGACGCGCTGTTCCAGCCGGAAAGCCGCGGCAAGCTGCGCGAGCTCGCCGCCCTCGGCTTCACCGACGCTGTGCGCGCCTGCGACAGTTCCCCGGGACTCTATTCGTTCTGGGACTATCAGGCCGGCGCCTGGCAGCGGAACAACGGCATCCGCATCGACCACCTGATGCTGTCGCCGCAGGCGAGCGACCGCCTGGTCAGGGCCGGCATCGACAAGCACGTCCGCGCCTTCGACAAGCCGAGCGACCATGTGCCGGTCTGGTGCGAGCTGCGCCTCTGACGAGGAAAATCAAACCGAACAAGGACATAGCGCCATGTCCGGATTTTGAATCGGATTCTGAAGCGAAATCGTTTCAGGCGCCCTGGGTCGGAAACTCCGCCGGCAAAGTGATTTCGATCAGCTCGAGATCGTCGGAATGGGCGATCTCCTGGTGGACGATGCCGGGAGGCTGGTGAACGCAGGACCCCGGCTCCAGCAGCACCTCGCCCACCCCCTCGTACCAGAAGCGCACCCAGCCCTTGAGCACATAGACGAGCTGGAAATCGAGCGTATGGGTGTGCTTGTCGCCGCCGGCATGGGCGCCCGGCACGGCCTTGATCACATGCGCGCCGACGCGGCCGCCGGTCGCCTTGGCGATGCCGAGGTCGCGGTAGACGAAAAAGTTCCGCAGCCCCTGCCCCTTGAACTCCCCGTCCTTGGCGTGGGCGACCGAAAAGGTCCCGGCCCGGGTCTCGACATGCTGCATTCTCGCCTCCCTCGTGCGGCCTTTGCCGTTGGCATCAGCCTGCAACAGCCGGCAAGCGCGCCGCAACCGCCACCGCCGCGCGGTCAGCGCCGCAGCACCGTCATGGGCAGTCCGCCGTCCGGCCGCAGCGTCAGGCGGGTATTCGGCTTCGGCCAATGGCCCGCGACCGGTACGAAGCGCAGCCGGCGCATGAGCGTCGCGAAGATCACCACCGCCTCGATCAGCGCGAAGGACGCGCCGATGCAGATGCGCGGTCCGGCACCGAACGGCAGATAGGCGCCGCGCGGCCTGCCCCTGGCCGCATCCGGCGCGAAACGGTCGGGGTCGAAGCTGTCGGGATGGCTCCAGAGCCGGCGGTGGCGGTGCACGGCATAGACCGGCACATAGACCGGGGTCCGGGCCTTGATCGTCTCGGTTCCGAGCACCAGGTCCTCGGCCGCGACGCGCGGGATCAATGGCGCCGGCGGATAGAGCCGCATGGCCTCCTGGATGACCTGCCTGACATAGACGAGCCGGTCGGCTGCGGCGGCATCGACCGGCCCCTCGCCCGCCACCTCGGCAATCTCCTGGAGAACGCGGCGCTCGACATCCGGGCTCATGGCGGTGAGCCACAGGGCCCAGGTCAGCGCCAGCGCCGTGGTTTCGTGGCCGGCGACGACGAAGGTCAGGAGGTTGTCGGCAAGCTCGGCATCCGTCATGGCCCGGCCGGTTTCCGGGTCGGCCGCCTGGATCAGGAAGTCGAGAAGATCGGGAGCGGGGCTCGGGCGGGCCCGCCGCTCGGCCACGACGCGCGCCATCTCGGCCTTCAGGAAGCCGTTCCCCGCCCGCGCCCGACGCTTGCCCGGATAGGGCATCCAGGCCGGCAGGCGCAGCACAGTAAGCGCCGCGATCCAGCCGATCGTATCGAAATAGTGGGTGATCTCCCGGCTGAAGCGTTCGGTGTCGAACCCGCCTTCGCCCGACAGCATGGTGGCGACGATGACGTCGAAGGTCGTCGCCATCATCGCCTCGGACACGTCGATGCCGATGCCGTCCGGGCTTGCCGCCGCCGCGAGGCGTCCGCCGGTCGCCTCGGCCGCCCGGCTCATGGCCGGCACGAAGCCCAGGATCTTCTCGTGTCGAAAGGGCGGCGACGAGGCGCGCCGCTGCCAGCGCCAGTCGGCGCCCTCCGCCGTGAAGATCGACTTGTTGCCGACCGCGGCTCCGATCGTGCGCTGGATGATCGGCGCCTTCGGAAACAGCGCGGCGCGGCTGACCAGCACGTCCTCGACCAAGGCCGGGTCCATGACCATGAACACCGGCCGGCCGGCGAAATGCAGGCGCACCATGGATTCGTCGAACAGGGCCCGCGGCCAGGTCTCCAGCGGGTTGCGCACCAGCGTGCGCAGAAAGCTGAACACGCCGAGAGGCTCGGCCGGATGGTCTATCGCAGAAGGGGTAAACCGCGGACTGTCGACGAGGCTCATGACCTATCCCCGAAGGCTGCGGCCGCGAGCGGATCAAACCGGCGCTCGCGGTCCGCCTCGTCCGTAGCAGCTCTTGCCGGCCACAATGAGGCCCGGGGACCGCGCAGGGGCAAGGGCGAGCCCGGCTGCTGCCGGCGCGATCAGCGCCGGCCCGGACCCTTCAGCCAGGCTTCGACCATGCGCAGCGCCACGCCCCGCTCGTCGTCGGAGGCCGTGCGCATGGCCTCGTCATACATTTCGGTGATCCAGGTGTCGCTTTCGCTCGCCGCTTCCTTGGCCAGCGTCAGATACATCAGCCCGCGCGGCGCCTGGCGCGGCACGTCGCGGCCGACGAACAGCATGTGGCCGAGCACGGCCTGGGCCCGGTAATGGCTCTTGCCGGCGGCCAGCGACAGCCAGCGGGCGGCCTGGCGCGGATCGCGCTGCGTGCCCTGGCCTTCGAGGAACATGCGGCCTAGGCGGAACTGGCCGTCGGCATCGCCGAAGGTCGAGGCGGCGTAGAAATAGAGTTCGAAGGCGCGCTGCGGATTGGGCCGCACATAGCTGTTCGGAATGCCCTCGAGCCAATAATTGGCCATGCCGACGAAGGCGGCTGAAATGAACTGGGCGTCCGGCGAATTCGGATTCTCGTCACCCCGGGTCTGGGTGATGCGGCGGAAGGTCTCGAAAGCCTTCAGATCGTTCTGCGCGACGCCGTCGCCCGACATGTACATGCGGGCGAGCTTCCAGGCCGATGCGGCATGGCCGTTGGTGGCGGCATATTGCAGGGCCGAGACTGCCTCCTCGGTGCGGCCGTCCCTCAGCGCGCGGCCGCCGGCGCGGAAGGCGTCGAGCGGCGAGCGCGGATCGGTTGTGGCCTGCCCGTCGAAGGCAAAGGCGCCGGTCACGCCGGCGGGGGTCACGGCCACCGCCAGCGCGAAAACGATCGCGCGAACCTTCAGGGCGTCAGACATCGGCATAGACGTGCTTTTCCCCGGCGCCGCCCGGATGAGTAACGGCGCCGTCAACCGCAGGACCAACCTGCTGGGCGTATTTCCAGATGGCACCCGAACCGAACTCGGTATCTTTCGGGCCTTTCCAGTCTTTCTTACGCGCCCGCATTTCGGCGGCCGTAAGGCGAACTTTGAGCGTTCCCTTGACTGCGTCGATCTCAATTATGTCGCCGTCGCGGACCAGCGCGATCGGCCCGCCGACCTGCGCCTCGGGGCCGACATGGCCGATGCAGAAGCCGCGGGTCGCGCCCGAAAACCGGCCGTCGGTGATCAGCGCGACCTTGTCGCCCATGCCCTGGCCGTAGAGCGCGGCGGTGGTCGCCAGCATCTCGCGCATGCCCGGACCGCCCTTCGGCCCCTCATAGCGGATGACGATGACCTCGCCTTCCTTGATGGTGCGCGCGGTGACCGCCGCGAAGCATTCTTCCTCGCGGTCGAAGCAGCGGGCCGGGCCCTTGAACTTCAGCTTCTTCATGCCCGCGACCTTCACGATCGCACCGTCGGGGGCGAGATTGCCCTTCAGGCCGACCACGCCACCGGTCCGGGTGATCGGCTTGTCGGCCGGGCGGACGACGTCCTGGTCGGCGTTCCACTTCACCGAGGCGAGGTTCTCGGCCATGGTACGGCCGGTGACCGTCATGCAGTCGCCATGCATGAAGCCATGGTCGAGCAGCGTCTTCATCAGGAGCGGGATGCCGCCGATCTCGAACATGTCCTTGGCGACATATTTGCCGCCCGGCTTCAGGTCGGCGATGTAGGGCGTGCGCTTGAAGATCTCGGCGACGTCGAACAGGTCGAACTTGATGCCGCATTCATGCGCCATGGCCGGCAGGTGCAGCGCCGCATTGGTCGACCCGCCCGAGGCGGCGACCACGGTCGCGGCATTTTCCAACGCCTTGCGGGTGACGATGTCGCGCGGGCGGATGCCGCGGCGGATCAGCTCCATCACCTTCTCGCCGGCGGCGTAGCAGAACTGGTCGCGGATATCGTAGGGCGCCGGGGCGCCGGCCGAATAGGGCAAGGCGAGGCCGATGGCCTCGGAGACGGTGGCCATCGTATTGGCGGTGAACTGCGCGCCGCAGGCCCCGGCCGAGGGGGCGGCAGTGCGCTCCAGCTCGTCGAGATCCTCCGACGACATCTCGCCCGTCGAATGCTTGCCGACGGCCTCGAACAGGTCCTGCACGGTCACCTGGCGGCCACGGAAGACGCCGGGCAGGATTGAACCGCCATAGATGAAGATGGAGGGCACGTTGAGGCGCACCATGGCCATCATCATGCCGGGCAGCGACTTGTCGCAGCCCGCAAGGCCGACCAGCGCGTCATAGGAATGGCCGCGCATCGACAACTCGACCGAGTCGGCGATGATTTCGCGCGACGGCAGCGAGGATTTCATGCCGGCATGGCCCATGGCGATGCCGTCCGTGACCGTGATGGTGCAGAATTCGCGCGGGGTGCCCTGGGCCGCCTCGACCCCCTTCTTGACCGCCTGCGCCTGACGCATCAGCGCGATATTGCAGGGCGCGGCCTCGTTCCAGCAGGTGGCGACGCCGACGAAGGGCTGATGGATCTGCTTGCGCGACAGCCCCATCGCGTAAAGGTAGGATCGGTGCGGCGCGCGTTGCGGCCCCTCGGTGACGTGCCGACTTGGCAGCCTGTTCTTGTCGAACGTGAATGGTGTCATCTCGCCCCCACGAAGATGCATCGGCCGCCACCGGAATCCGGGAGCGCTTGAGCCTGTCCTGCCATCGTCCTGAGAGCTTGAATAGTCATGAACTCACGAGGCCACACATGCACGCAACCGGCCACTTGACGTAGCGCGTCCGTGGGAAATTTCGTCGCTTGGGGCTGTGGCGGGATTGGGGCGGAAAATGGTGAACCATCGGTGGCTTTCTCAGCAGTTTATAAGTGTTGCAATCGAGACACATTCTGAGAAGACAGCCGATGCGACAACTTAGGATGGCAGGCTTGGCCGAGCCCGCTCAGCGCGCCGCCACCGCCCCTGCCCGCAGGCGGAGGTCGAGAAACAGGCCGGCCGGATAGACGGCCATGACCGGCGCATAGGGCAGGCCGGCCGCGGCCAGCGCCTCGCCAACCCAGTGATTGCACACCTTCAGGACCGAGAAGGTCCCGGTCGCCGCATAGAAGAGGCTCGGCCCATAGAGCCCCTGCCCCAATTCCTGCGGCGCGCCCGCCGGCCCCTCCGCCACCGCCGCATCGAGGAAGGCGGCGAGCCGCATGAAGCCCGGCCTGCCGAGCCTGAGGGCCAGCACGTCGGAATGGACGAAGATCTCCGGCGCCGGCCGCGTCAGGCCGACCACATGCAGCACCGCCGCATTGCCGGGACGGAACAGGGCGCGCAGCGCGCTCAGCACCTGGACGTCGCCGACCGTCGGCGTCTCGCGGTAGAAGCGCGCTTCGCCCCAGCCGATCTCGACCGACGGATAGTCCCGGAACCGGTCGAGCACGGCGACGAGCCTGCCGAGCCCCTGGGCGTCGGCCACGGCCTTCAGCGCCTCGCGCGGCAGCGCGATGCCGGAATGCCAGCCGTGGGAGACGACATGGATCGGCACGGAGGGCTCATCCGGCCGCGGCGGGTAGAGCGCCGGATCGCCGGCGCGCAAGGTCAGGCCGGCGAGCAGCAGCAGGCCGACGCCAAGGCCGGCGACCGTCAGCATGGCGCGCCGGGCCGCGCTTCGGGCGAACCCGCGCGGCTGCGGCGGCGTCATGCTGCCTCCGCGACCAGGACCACCGTCACCACTTCCGGCGGCGCGAACAGCCTGAGCGGCAGCGCGCTGCAGCCGAGGCCGGCGCTGACGATCAGATGGCGCCGCCCGACCCGATGGTGGCCGTGTGCCAGCGCCCGGGGAATGCGGCTCGGCGGCATGCGCAGCGGCGGCAGGCCCGGCAGACGCACCTGGCCGGCGTGGATATGCCCCGCGAGCAGCACCGCGCCCTCGGGCAGGTCGTAGATGATGCCGGGATCGTGCGAGAGAACCAGCTCGGCGCCGGCCGCGGCGGCGACCAGGCCCAGATCCGGCTCGCCGTGCATGTCGTCGGCAAGGCCGACGACGCGCAGGGCGTCCTCGCCGATCGCAAAGTGCGCCGTGCGGTTTTCCAGGACCGGGATGCCGGCGGTCTCGAAGGCAGCGGCGACGGCCGCCGCGCCATATTCGAGGTCGTGGTTGCCGAGCACGGTCGCCATCGGCAGCGACCATCCGGCAAGCTCGGCCGCGATCGCCTCGGGCGGGATGCGGCCGCCGCCGAAGGTCATCATGTTCATGTGGTCGCCGCCAAGCAGCACGAGGTCGGGCGCGAGCGCCTTCACCTCCGCACCGATCGCGGCGAGCCGCCCGACATCCCCGGCATGCGAACCGAGATGCAGGTCCGAGAGAAAGACCACCGTGACGTCGCGCCCACGCCAGCCTGGCAGCGCCACGCGGTAGCGGACATGCCGGTGCGCCGGCGCGCGGCTGAAGGCCGCCCAGAAGCCCTTGCCGCCCGAAGGGTCGGTGAAGGGCACGCGCACACCCCGGACGAAGCCCGCCGCCGATCGCTTCACCGCGCGGCGGGCCATCGGGTCAGCCGACCTCTTTCAGGCGCGCCAGGGCCGCCTCGACCTTGGCCTTGCGCTCCGCCGCCTCCTCGCGCTTCTCGCGCTGCTCCTCGATCACCTCCTCGGCCGCGCGGGCCATGAAGTTGGCGTTGTTGAGCTTGGCGTCGCAGCGGGCAATGTCGCCTTCCGCCTCCTTCAGCGCCTTGGCGAGACGCTGGCTCTCGGCGGCGACGTCGATCACGCCGGCCAGCGGCAGGGCGACGGTCTCGCCGCGCACGACGAGCTGCACCGATCCCTTCGGCGCCGCGGCCACCGTGCTGATCTCGGACAGGCGCGCCAGCCGGTTGAGCAGGTCGCCGTAGCGCCTCGCACGGGCGACCGTCGCCTCGGACACGCCGACGAGCACGAGCGGCACCTGCGCGCCGGGGGCGACGTTCATTTCCGCGCGGACCGACCGGATCGCCTGGACGGTGTCGACCAGCCAGCCGATCTCGGCTTCGGCCTCGCCGTTTTCGAGACCTGCGAGCTGAGGCCAGGCGGCCAGCGCCAGAACGCCCTCGCGCGCCGGTCCGGCCTCCCCGGTCACCGACCAGAGCTCCTCGGTGATGAACGGCATGAACGGATGCAGCATCTTGAGGATCTGGTCGAGCGTCCAGGCGGCGGTCGCGCGGATCTCGGCCTTGGCCTCCTCGTCCGCGCCGGTGAAGACGGGCTTGGCGAATTCCAGGAACCAGTCGCAGAACACGTTCCAGACGAAACGATAGACGGCGCCGGCTGCCTCGTTGAACTTGTAGGCGCCGATCGCCGCCTCGGTCTCGCCGATCGCCTTCGCGGTCTCTCCGACGATCCAGCGGGCGAGCGTCGAGCGCACGGCCGCCGGGTCGAAGCCGGCCACGCGCCGGCATTCGTTGATCTCGCAGAAGCGCGCCGCGTTCCACAGCTTGGTGGCGAAGTTCCGGTAGCCCTCGACGCGGCTGGTGGCGAGCTTGATGTCGCGGCCCTGGGCCGCCATGGCGGCCAGCGTGAAGCGCAGCGCGTCGGCACCGAACTGATCGATGAGGTCGAGCGGGTCGATGACGTTGCCTTTCGACTTCGACATCTTGGCGCCCTTCTCGTCGCGGACGAGGGCGTGGATATAGACCGTATGGAACGGCTCCTCCTGCATGAAGTGCAGGCCCATCATCATCATCCGGGCGACCCAGAAGAAGATGATGTCGAAGCCGGTCACCAGCACGTCGGTCTGGTAGTAGCGCTTGAGCTCGGGGGTCTCATCCGGCCAGCCGAGCGTCGAGAACGGCCAGAGCGCGGAGGAGAACCAGGTGTCGAGCACGTCCTCGTCGCGCGTCAGCGCGGTCGGCGCGCCGTAGTGCTCGGCCGCCTCGGCCTCGGCTTCGGCCGCCGTCGGCGCCACGAAGACCCTGCCGTCCGGGCCGTACCAGGCCGGAATCTGGTGGCCCCACCAGAGCTGGCGCGACACGCACCAGGGCTGGATGTTCTCCATCCACTCGAAGAAGGTCTTTTCCCAGTTCTTGGGCACGAAGGCTGTCCGCCCCTCGCGCACCGCCTTGAGCGGCGCCTCGGCGAGCGTCTTGGCGTCGACATACCACTGGTCGGTGAGGAAGGGCTCGACCGGCACGCCGCCACGGTCGCCATGCGGCACCATGTGCAGGTGGTCCTCGATCCTGGCCAGCAGGCCGCGCTCCTCCATCATGGCGACGATGCGCTTGCGCGCCTCGAACCGGTCGACGCCGTCGAGCGCCAGCACGGCTTCCAGATCCGCCCCTTCCGCGCCGGCGAGGAAGTCCTCGTTGCCGGCGAGCGCCAGCCGCGCCTCGACGTCGAAAATGTTGATCTGCGGCAGATTGTGGCGCTTGCCGACCTCGAAATCGTTGAAGTCGTGCGCCGGCGTTATCTTGACCGCTCCGGAGCCCTTCTCAGGATCCGAATAGGCATCCGCGACGATCGGGATCAGCCGGCCGACCAGCGGCAGGCGCACATGCTTGCCGATATAGGGCTGCCAGCGCTCGTCGTCGGGATGCACGGCCACCGCCGTGTCGCCCAGCATGGTCTCCGGCCGCGTGGTCGCGACCGTCACCTTGACCGCCGGGTCCTCGGCCAGCGGATAGTCGAAATACCAGAGCTTGCCGCGCATCTCCGTCTGCACCACCTCGAGGTCGGAGATGGCGGTCAGCAGCTTCGGGTCCCAGTTGACCAGCCGCTTGTCCTTGTAGATGAGGCCCTGGCGGTAGAGGTCGACGAAGACCTTGACGACCGCCTTGGACAGGCCCTCGTCCATGGTGAAGCGCTCGCGCGACCAGTCGCAGGACGCGCCGAGGCGCCTGAGCTGGTTGGTGATCGTCCCGCCCGAGGTCTCCTTCCAGGCCCAGACCTCCTTCAGGAACGCCTCGCGCCCCATCGTCCGGCGATCGGTGCGGTTCTCGGCGGCGAGCTTGCGCTCGACCACCATCTGCGTCGCGATGCCCGCATGGTCGGTGCCGGGCTGCCACAGCACGTCCTTGCCGCGCATGCGCTCATAGCGGCACAGCACGTCCTGCAGCGTGTTGTTCAGGGCGTGCCCCATATGCAGCGAGCCCGTCACGTTCGGCGGCGGGATGACGATGCAGAACGGTTCGGCGGCTACACGCTCGGGCCGGCCGGCGCGGAAGGCCTCGGCCTTCTCCCAGACGGCCGACATACGGGCTTCGATGTCTTTCGGCGTGTAAGTCTTCTCGAGCATGGCGCTTTTTCGGTTTGCGGTCTTGAGCGGGATCGCCGTCATATAGGCAGTCGGGGCGGATAACGGGACCCTCGGGACCCGGGCAGCGCACAAAGCCGCTCCAAACGCGCCCTGTCAACATTTCTGCCATGCGCCCTTGCGCCTTGCCGCATTGCACAGGCCGACCCCATAGCTTGGCGATGACGACAATGCTGGCCGACGACGCGAGCCCGGACACGGTTCCCTGGCGGGCCCTGCTCCTGCTCGGAGCCACCTCCTTCGCCTCGTCCGCGGCGCTGCGCTTCTGCGATCCGCTGTTGCCGACGCTCGCCCACGCCTTCGACACGACGCCCGGCCGGGCGGCCATCGTCATCACCGCCTATGCCGTTTCCTACGGCGGCTTCCAGCTCGTCACCGGGCCGCTCGGCGACCGCTACGGCAAGGTGCGCATGGTGCAGGTCGGCGCCGTCCTCAGCGGCCTCTTCACGCTCGCCTGCGCCTTCGCGACCAGCATCGAGCAGATCGCGCTGCTGCGCCTGTTCGCCGGCCTCAGCGGCGCGGCGATCATTCCCAACTGCATCGCCTTCATCGGCGACACCATCCCCTTCGCCCAGCGCCAGGCGGTGCTCGCCCGCTACATGGTCTTCACGAGCTTCGGGGCGATCAGCGGCCAGGCCATCGGCGGCATCCTGGCCGACGCGCTCGGCTGGCAATCCGTCTTCATCATGGCCGGTGCCTTCCTGGTCATTGCCGGCACCGTGCTCGTCGTCCAGCAGCGCTCGAACGCCGTGCTCTCGCGCCGCCAGCCGGTGCCCTCGGGCGGCATGCGCGGCTCGCTCGCCGAGATGGCGGCGCTGCGCAAGCGGCCCTATGCCCGCGTCGTGCTGTCGGCGGTGACGCTCGAGGCCATCCTGTTCTACGGCACCTTCACCTTTCTCGGCGCGCATCTGCGCCAGGCCTACGGCATCAGCTACACGACGATCGGCGCCATGACCGCGCTCAGCGCCGCCGGCGCCGCAGCCTATTCGTGGGCCGCGCCGTTCCTGCTCGGCCGCCTCGGCGAGCGCGCGACGCTCGGCATGGCCTCCATATTCCTCGCCGTGAGCTTCGCCCTGCTGGCGCTGAGCCCGCCGCTCTGGCTCATTGCGGCGGCCATCGCCATCGGCGGCTTCGGCTTCGTGCTGCTGCACAATCCGCTGCAGACCAACGCCACCCAGATGACGCCGGACGCGCGCGGCGCCGGCATCGCCGCCTTCGCCTTCTGCTTCTTTGCGGGCCAGACCGCCGGCGTCGCCCTGTGCAGCGTCGTGTTCGACCGGTTCGGCGCCCCGCCCCTCTTCGCCGCGGCGGCTCTGCTGCTGCCGGTCCTGGTCTTCTGGTTCCGTGCCGGACTGGCGCGCACCCGGCCTGCCTGACGCCCTGAAGATCTCACCCGGCATTCAAACAAAAAGGGCGTCCCGCCAGGGACGCCCCGGAACACGCGGCCGACAAGCGCTCAGCGGCCGCCGCGCGAGACGCGCTCGATCTCGGCGCGCACCAGGCGTTCGACCAGCTGCGGCAGGTTGTCGTCGAGCCAGGTCTTCAGCATTGGCCGCAGCATGTCCTTGACCAGGTCCTCGATGGTCCGGGCGTTGTTCGAGAGGATGGTATTGGCCAGCGAGCCGAAGGCGGCGCCGACGGCGGCATGAGCCTGCGAGGACAGCAGCGGGTCGGTCGGGGCAAGAGCCTCGGCCGCCGGCGCGCGCTGCGGCTCGGGCGTGTCGAGGAACTCGACATCGGCCCGGCGCGCCACCGGCTTGATCATGCCGACGGCCTCGACGACGGCGTCGTCCTTGCTGAGATCGAGAATATCCGGCTCGGGCGCCTTTTCGGCCTTGGCAGGCTCGGGCTTGGCCGCGGCGGGCGCCGGCATGGGCACCACCACCGGCGCGGCCGGCGCCGGCTCGGGCTCCGACGCCTGCATGGCGTCGAAATCGGCCAGCAGCGCGTCGATGTCGTCCTGCGATTTCGGGCCGTCATCGGCCTTGGCGGCGGGCGGCGCGGCAGCAGCCGGCGCGGGCTGGGCGGGCGGCGGCACGACGGCCACCTTGGGCGCGGCCGGCTTGGGCGGCTCGTCGTCCGCAATGATCCGGCGGATCGAAGCCAGGATCTCCTCCATCGACGGTTCGTTAGCCTTGGCTGCCTGAGACATCGCCGTCACCCCTTTTACTCACCGCGTGGCGCCGGACCATCTCCCGTTGGGATCTAAAGGAGAATCGCCACGAATCAACTGCAGTGACTATGCACCGCGGGAGCCGTCAGGGCTAACGGCTCCATTGACCATCCACAAACAAGATGTCGGCCATGCAGAAGGTGCCCGCAGGCGTTGCGGCTACCGGCCGTCCGGCGTGCGTACGCCCAGCCAGAGATCGCGGACCTGCTGATAGTGCTGGGTCGGATCGAAGACCTCGGTATGCAGCGCCAGGCGGGACGCATTGAGCCGGCCCATGGCGGCGAGCACCGAATAGGACAGCACCACGCGGTCGCGCTGGGCCTGCACCAGGGCGACGCGCGCCGTGAACAGGTTCTGCGTCGCGTTCAGCACGTCGATGATCGTGCGCTGGCCGACCTTGTACTCTTCGCGGATGCCGTTGACCGCGATGGTCTGGGCACGCACCTGCTCCTCGGCCGCCTGGATCTGGGCTCGGGCCGCCTGCAGCGCGGCCCAGGACTGGACCACCGCCTGGCGGACGCTCGCGGTCGCGGTTTCGATCTGGATGCGGCGCTGGCCGTGGGTTTCCTTGGCCGCGCGAATGGTCGCGTAGTCGCGCCCGCCATTCGCGAAGATCGGAATGGTCAGCGTTGCGCCGATGCTGGCCGAGGACACCTGATAGGCCTGGGTCTGGTCGGCCCCGCGAAACAGGCTCGCGCTGATGCCGAGCGTCGGATAGAGCGCCGATTCGGCGATGCGCACCTGCAGCAGCGAGGCGTCGGCGCCATGCCGGGCGCCACGGATGGCGGGATGCTCGGACTGGCCGGACATGACCGCCGCATCGAGGGTGCGCGGCAGGAGCCGCTCGACCGTGCGCGCCGGATTGAGCCGGCCCGGCTGAATGCCGACCTGCTGCATGTAGACGGCGCGCGAATTGGCGAGATCCGATTCGGCGGCGCTCTGAGTCGCGAGAGCCCCCTGGAGCGAGGATTCGGCGAGCGCCACATCGGTGCGCGTCACCTCGCCCACGGCGAATCGGTCGCGCGTCGCGCGGAGCTGCTCGCGGAACACCTCGACCGCCCGCTTGCGCAGGTCGAGGGTCGCCTGCTCGCGCAGCACGTTCATATGAGCCGTGGCGGAGGCCAGCAGCACGGTCTGCTCGCTGTTGCGCAGCGTCTCGCGCGCCACCATCACGTTCTGGTCGGCCTGGCGCACGCTGTTGGCGGTGCGGTTGCCGTCATAGATGGTCTGGGTTGCGGTCAGCGTCGCCGAGCGCGGAAAGGACCGCGTGGAGGCGTGAAAGGGGGGCTGGCCGCGGACACTGCCGGAGCCAGCCTCGCTGTACTGGCCCGATGCGGTGATCGTGGCGGTCACCGATGGCCGATAGCCCGACAGGGCCGCGGGCACGCCTTCATTGGCCACCCGCACGCCCGCACGCGCGGCGTTGAGGTCCGGATTGTTCCGGTAGGCCTGGATCAGTGTCTGGTCGATGGACTGCGCCCGCGCGGCAACGGGAGACAATAGCGGGCCGAGAATCGCGACGGCCAAAGCCGCCGCGGAGCCTACACGGTCAAACGTGGCTCCGATCATGTGTAACACCTGCTTCGTGGCGTTACCCTGGACGATCCGCCACGACCCAGGGCACTTCAAGAGCACATTCGATAGCCGCTCCGCGACGGTTAAGAAAGCCCCACCGGGTGAAAACGGCCTTTTAGGTGGGGAGTGGGACGCGAATGCCACACTCCCGTCAATCAAAAGACGAAACCGCGAACCACCGCAAAGCCAGGCAGCGGCGGGATCGCCGCGTCGAAAACCGGGCGCGTGCTGATCTCCTGTCCGATCCGGGTGTGGACGAGGCATTTCGCCGCGCGACCGGTGCCGACCACCGCGACCAGCCGGCCGCCATCCTTCAGCTGATCGAACAGGGTCTGGGGCACGGCCTCGATCGCGCCTTCCAGCACGATAACGTCGAAGGGCCCGTTCGCGGGCGCGCCGGCGGCGAGCGGGCCGGCATGCACCGTGACATTGGCCTTGCCGCCCAGCGCCTCGCGGGCCGCGGCGACCAGCGTCTCGTCCTCCTCGACCGCGACGACGGCGGCGGCGAAGCCGGCGAGCACCGCTGCCGAGTAGCCGGTGGCGATGCCGATATCGAGCACCTTGTCCTCGGAGCGAATCTCCGCCGCATGCAGCATCTTGGCGAGAACCATCGGCTCGATCAGGTAGCGCGCGGGCTTGCCCGCCGAAGCTTCGCTCACCGCGATGTCGTCGTCG
Organism: Phreatobacter sp. AB_2022a; assembly: GCF_026847585.1. Classification (NCBI taxonomy): domain Bacteria; kingdom Pseudomonadati; phylum Pseudomonadota; class Alphaproteobacteria; order Hyphomicrobiales; family Phreatobacteraceae; genus Phreatobacter; species Phreatobacter sp. AB_2022a. The sequence goes on along the minus strand of NZ_JAPSET010000040.1, from coordinate 43,572 downwards.
ATATAGGCAAGCTCCCGGCGCCCCGCCGGCACGAAATCCTCGCGCGGCACCGCCATCAGGGCGGCCACGATGCGGCCGTCGGTCACATCGTTCACCCGAATCTGCGTGTCGACCATGGTCCGGCGCGCCTGCGCAAAATCGATCATCGCGAAACCCTTGAAAAACTGCGGCGGCGAAAGGCGGCGCCGAGGCCCCGTCTTTAGCGGGGGAAACGGGCGAAGTGCAAGGTCGTGGCGCCGCCCACAGGCCGGTGAGGCGGACGTTGCCGGCTCAGTTGCGGTGACCGGGGCAGCGTGCTAGAGCGAGCCCACTCCGCGCCGGGCTCGCCCGGTTGAGTTCGTCAGGATGGCCTCGTGGCGGAGTGGTTACGCAGAGGACTGCAAATCCTTGCACCCCGGTTCGATTCCGGGCGAGGCCTCCACCCTTCCCGCTCGATCCGACCGATGTCCGCTGCCCGCCTGGATGCGGCGCCGCCGCTCACCGGCCGCATTGCATTGCACCGGCGGCTTGGGGATGATCCCCGCGCGGCCGGTCGCGCCGCCGCCCCAATCGCCCCGCGCCGGAAGGACCGCCCATGTGGCAGCCGAGCACCCGCTATCCCGACCCCGCCGTCGAAATCCTCGATCCGAGCTTTGCCCGCTACCGGATCTTCAATGCCGCGGTCGAGCGCATCGCCACCGGCATGCGCTGGGCCGAGGGCCCGGTCTGGTTCGGCGATGGCCGCTACCTCCTGTGGAGCGACATTCCGAACAACCGGATCATGCGCTGGGACGAGGAGACGGGCGCCGTCTCGATATTCCGCAAGCCGTCCATGTACGCCAACGGCAATACCCGCGACCGCCAGGGCCGGCTGGTCAGTTGCGACCATGGCGGCCGGCGGATCACCCGCACCGAATATGATGGCAGCATCACCGTCCTCGCCGACAGCTTCCAGGGCAAGCGGCTGAACTCGCCGAATGACGTCGTCGTCAAGTCCGACGGCTCGATCTGGTTCACCGATCCGCCCTTCGGCATTGCCGGCCATTATGAAGGCCACAGGGCCGAACCGGAATCGCCGCAGAACGTCTATCGTCTCGACCCCGCGACCGGCGCGCTGACGGCGGTCGCCACCGACGTGGCAGGCCCGAACGGCCTCTGCTTCTCGCCCGACGAAAAGCGCCTCTATCTCGTCGCCTCGCGCGCCGTGCCGAACCGGCTGATCTTCGCCTTCGACGTGGTCGGCGGCACCGCGCTCGCCAACCAGCGGGTCTTCGTCGACGCCGGCCCCGGCACGCCCGACGGCTTCCGCTGCGACGTCGACGGTAATCTGTGGTGTGGCTGGGGCATGGGCAGCGACGAACTGGACGGCGTCCATGTCTTCAACCCCGACGGCAGGCTGATCGGCCGCATCCGCCTGCCCGAGCGCTGCGCGAATCTCTGTTTCGGCGGCCTCGCCCGCAACCGCCTGTTCATGGCGGCGGGCCAGTCGGTCTACGCTCTCTACGTGAACGTACAGGGCGCGCCCGGCGGCTGAGGGCCGGCGTCATGCCGGCGCCTTCAGCCAGGCATTGAGCTTCGGCCAGCGGCGGCCGATGCGGATGGCGAGGCGCCGGCGCATCCGGCGATAGAACGGGCTGTCGACCGAGAGGATGGCGAGGCCCACCGGGAACATCCACGGGCCGAGCACCGGCAGGATGCTGAGGACGCCGCCGGCGACGAAGGCCCAGCCGAGCGCGCGGCGGCGCCAGCGCTGGCGCGGCAGCACGAATCTGCGGCCGAGAACGGTCAGGCTGGCCGGCGTCGCGCTGGTCACTCTCGCTCCTTCATGCACGCCGCAAAAGGCCGCCAAACCGGCTTGCTTCCAGCGCTTGGCCTGGGGACAACTTCAAGGCCGTGATGTTGCCATCCTTTGTCGCGATATTTGCCCCTTGGCAATCGTGATCGACCTGTGTTATTCGCGCCGCTCACTCGCGGAAGCGATTGATCCTCGGTAGCTCAGCGGTAGAGCAACCGGCTGTTAACCGGTTGGTCGCTGGTTCGAATCCGGCCCGGGGAGCCAGATTCAGCCCGCAAAGCGTTACTTACGTGACGCTTTGCGGGCTTTTTCTTTTGGCGCGGCGGCAGCCCTGCCCGCGCCGGCCGCCGAAGCGTGCCGGGCCGCGCGGCGTGGGATAATTCCGCCGAGGCCTGACACGGGATTGCCGGCTGCGCCGCGCGCCGGGCGGCGCGCGGGCTCTTGATTGCCACCGTTCGCACCGATCGCCTCAGGCTTCCGCCGGGCGACGGAGCCGCAGCTAGAATCGCGCGCTGCTCTCGACGCTGTTGCGAAACGCGATCAGCCGGGGGCCGAGTTCGTCATAGATGAACGAGCGGGTCATCCGGTAGATCGGTCCGCCAACGCTGATGACATAGATCTGGCGGCGGTCCGGCCGGCTGAACGGCACCGCGATCGTACCGATATCGTCGACCCAATCGCCCATGCTGATAGCGAAACCATAGCGCTGAAAGTGCTCGTTTTGCGCGTCGACCATCGCTCGGGACTGATCGTCGTTGATCATCTGGCGCGCGAGCTCGCCCAGTTGGATCTGCAACTCCCCCGGGGTGAGCGCCGCAAGATAGGCGCGCCCCATCGCGGTGGTCAGAATGGGTATCCGAAATCCCGGATAGACTTTCAGGCCAACGAGCGCGGTGCCTTCCCAGGTATCGATATAGAGCATCGAATCCTTGTCGCGGACGCCGAGACCGACATTGAGGCCCGTCTCGTTGGCGAACTGCTGCATCATCGGACGCAGGTTGCCGCGAATATCGGCATCGGCACGCGCGATGAAGCCGAGATTCACCGCCTTGGGACCCAGATGGTACATCCGCTGCCGTGGATCGAACGACAGGAACCCGCCCTTGGCCAGGGTGAAGGTGATCCGCGAGACGGTCGCCTTGGGCAGGCCCGTGCGCTGCGCGAATTCGTGATTTCCCAACTGGCTGTCGCCGAGATGGAAAGCGCCCAGCACCTGCAGGCCGCGCGCCAGAGCCCCGATGATCTGGCTCTCGTCGCCGGCGTCCTCGCTTAGATCCGCACCTGCTCCACCCTGTCGCACCTTGGCGCGCGGCGCACGTTTCTTTTCCGGCAATTTGCTCATGGGGCGGATCTTAAATGTGCCGGGTTTCGGACGCTATCGCGAAATTCTGGAAATGACTTCCATGCATCTGCAGTCGATCGAGACATCGATGGCTCGTGCCACGAATTCTCATATCTCATTGTTATAACAAAATATTTTTTAAAGTCCGACATTCCGAAAACGAACGATCCTCAGGTCTGCCCCGTTCAAGCTTGACAAAACTGATCCCGTTTAAGATCTTTATGGAAATCAATTCCAAAAACTCGGCACTGCCGCCCCCCTCTCCTGCACGCGCCTTCTCACGATGATCCGGCCAGTCCGAGCGGAACGACGGCCCGCGCTGCAACACCCTCTCCCGCCAACAGTCACAGGAAGCCAGATGTCCTCCGCCTATCTCGTGCTCGATCTGCAAAACGACCTCGTCCATAACGACGGCCCCAACGGCAAGGGCCCCCTCGGCGAGCAGGTACGCGGCCGCCAGATTCTCGCCCGGACCCAGAAGGTGATCAGCCGGGCCAGAGACGCGGGCGCCGCCGTCCTGTTCGTGCGGGTCGGCTTTTCGCCGGACTATCGGGAGTGCTCGCCGACCTCACCGATGTTCGCCGCCATCCGCAAGTTCGGCATCCTCAAGCTTGGCACATGGGGCACTGAAATCCACCCGGACCTCGACCGGCGCGAGGGCGATCTCCTGGTGACCAAGCACCGGGTCAGCCCGTTCTACGGCACCAATCTCGACCTGTTCCTGCGCGCCCAGCGCATCCAGCGCCTCGTCATGTCGGGGGTCTCGACGGTTGCGGTCGTGCAGGCCGCGACGCGCGACGCGCACGATCGGGATTTCGAATGCGTCGTGGTCGAGGACGCCTGCGCGGCGGCGACGGCCGAGGAGCACGAGAACTCCATCGCCGCGCTCGCGCGCTTCGCGGCGATCACCACGTCCGACGACGTCGCGTTCTGACGCGCCGACGCCAAGGCCCGCAAGAGGATGATGCGATGAATCGCGAAGAGCTCAGGGACTACCGGCGGCAGAACGTGCCGCTGTTCAACGCGCAGAAGCTCAAGCTCGGCATCTTCGCGGTCAATTGCAGCGGTGGCAGCGTGATCACCACGGCGCCGACGGACCGGCAGATCACCTGGGACTACAATCGCAGCGTGGTCCGGCTCGCCGACGCGCTCGGCATGGAAGTGGCGCTGCCGATCGGGCGGTGGAAGGGCCAGGGCGGGCCGTCCAATCACAACGGCACGAATTTCGACGTCTATACCTGGGCGGCGGGCATGGCCGAAGCGACCGACAGGATCATGTGCTTCGCCACGTCCCACGTCTCCCTGACCCATCCGGTGGTCGCCGCGAAGCAGGCGGCGACCATCGACCACATCTCGAACGGCCGGTTCGGCCTGAATGTCGTCATGGGCTGGTTCCGCGACGAGATGGCCATGTTCGGAACCGGGCTGCGCGAGCACGACGACCGCTATCGTTATGGCGAGGAGTGGCTGAACATCGTCAAGCGCCTGTGGACGGACACCTCGCCGTTCGACATCGAAAGCGCCTATTTCAATCTCGCCGCGCTCGAATCCAGTCCGAAGCCCGTGCAAAGGCCGGGGCCCGTCCTGGTCAATGCCGGCACGTCGCCGGCCGGCATCGATTTCACGGCGAGGAACGTCGACGTCAGTTTCGCCTCGCCCTCCAAACCCGACGACATCGATCGCCTGCGCCTGGTGACCCAGAAGGCGGACCGGGAATACGGCCGCGACGTCGCGCTCATGTGCTCGGCGCTGGTGGTCTGCCGCGAGACCGAGGCGGAGGCCCGCGCCGCGTTCCAGGACATCCTGGACAACGGCGACTGGATCGCGGCGCGCAACATGATGGCGACGCTCGGCGTCGAAAGCGGCTCCTTCAAGGAAGGCGTCGACGAGCGCGCGCGTCGCTTCGTTGCCGGCTATGGCACCAATCCGCTCGTCGGCACGCCGGAACAGATCGTCGATCAGCTTGCCGACTATTCCAGGCGCGGCGTGCATGGCGTCGTTTTCTATTTTGCCGACTACCTGACCGAACTCGCCTATTTCGGCGAGCGCGTCATGCCGCTGCTCAAGCAAACCGGACTGAGGCACTGAAGCGATGACGACGACAGGACGGTTGAACGGCAAGCTGGCGGTCGTGACGGGCGCAGCCGGCGGCATCGGGGCGGCGATCTGCGAGCGCTTCCGGGCCGAAGGCGCGGAGGTGATCGGCACCGACCTCGCCGGTCCAGGCGAAGCGGACGGCGCGACGCGCGAGCGGCTCCTCGTCCTCGACGTGATCTCGGAAGATGCGGTCCAGGCCTTCGCGGACCGTCTGCGGACCCGGGGCGCGCGCATCGACATTCTCGTCAACAATGCCGGCGCCATGCTCGGGCGGCCGCTGCTGCAGACGACCCTCGAGGACTTCCGGCGGCTGATGAACGTCAACGTCGCCGGGCCGTTCCTCCTGATGCGGGCTCTGGTCCCGCTGATGGCGCCGACCGGTTCGGTGATCAACATGTCGTCCGGCGCCGCGGTGCGCCCGATCCTCAACATGAGCGCCTATTCGGCCTCCAAGGCCGCCATGTCCATGCTGTCGAAGGCGGCAGCCCTCGAGCTCGCGCCCGTCAGGGTCAACGCGATCCTGCCCGGCGCCATCGACACGCCGATGCCGCGCACCTTCGTCGCCGGCATGGGCGCCGATGAGCAGGCGCGGATCATGGACGGCCTGTCGCGCGGCCGCGCCGCCGGACGGCTTGGACGCCCCGAAGAGGTCGCCGCCCTCGCCGTCTACCTGGCGTCCGACGAATCCGCCTTCGTCACGGGGGCCGACTTCGTCATCGACGGTGGCCGCCATTAGCCACGGCATTGTCGGACAATGAAAACGATATCCGGGAGGAAAACGATGAAGACGACAATCCGCGCCGCCATGCTGGCGCTATCCACCCTGGCCGCCGGTCCGGCCGTCGCGCAGATGTCCGGCGACGTCATCAAGATCGGCGTCCTCACCGACATGTCCGGCCCCTTCTCGCACCAGACCGGCGCCGGCTCGGTGACCGCGGCCCAGATCGCCATCGACGAGCTGCGCGGCATGGTCGGCAATACCAGGATCGTGCTGCTGTCGGCCGACCATCAGAACAAGCCCGACATCGGCCTGAACATCGCGCGGCAATGGATCGACATCGAGGGCGTCGACGCCATCTTCGATCTCGGCAGCTCCGCGGTCGCCCTGGCCGTCCAGGAACTGGTCCGCGAGCGCAACAAGGTCGTCATTTTTTCCGGCCCCGGCACCGACCGCCTGACCAATGACAGCTGTTCGCCGAACGGCATCCACTGGACCTACGACACCTATGCCACCGGGCGCTCGATGGCGAATGCCGTCCTCGGCGACGGCGGCAAGAAATGGTTCTTCATCGGCATGGACAGCGCCTTCGGCCGCTCGCTGGTCGAGGTGATGACCAAGACGGTCCAGGCGCGCGGCGGCCAGATCGCCGGCAGCATCTGGCACCCGACCGGCACCAACGACTATTCCTCCTTCATCCTGCAGGCCCAGGCCTCCGGCGCCGACGTCATCGTGCTGGCCAATTCCGGCACCGATTTCGTGCGCGCCGTGAAGCAGGCGCGCGAATTCGGCATTCGCGGCGCGCGGCCGCGCATCGTCGGCCCGGCCATCACGGCGGTCGACATTCTCGCTCTCGGGCCGGAGGACGCCGAAGGGCTCCAGTACATCGACGCGTTCTATTGGAACCTGAACGACGGCACCCGCGCCCTATCCGCCGAATTCCGCCGTCGGCGGGACGCCAATCCGGGCCAGGCCCATGCCGGCGTCTATTCCGCCGTCCGCTCCTATCTCGAGGCCGTCAGGACCGCCGGCACCGACGCCGCTCCGGCCGTCCTGAAACAGCTGCACACGACGACCATTTCGGACAATTTCACCCCGGCCGGCACGGTCCGGCGCGATGGCCGGATGGTCCATGAAATGTACCTGATGCGCGCAAAGGGGCCGTCCGAGCCGGTCACGGCGCCATGGGACACCGTATCCCTCGTCGCGCGCGTCCCGGGCGAGGACGCGTTCCGGCCGCTCGCCGAAAGCGCCTGCCCGCTGGCGCGCTGACGTCCCCGCCCTGCCCCGGCGAGCAGGCCCGTCCGGCCTGCCGCCCTTCACGTCATCCCATGCGAGGAGCCGGCCGTGTTCGGCATTTCGACACAGGCACTATCCGGGCAATTGTTGATCGGGCTGATCAACGGCTCGTTCTACGCGTTGCTGAGCCTCGGCCTCGCCATCATTTTCGGCCTCCTGCACATCATCAATTTCGCCCATGGCGCGATCTATATGCTCGGCGCGCTGCTGGCCTGGCTCCTCATGGCCTATCTCGGCATCGGCTATTGGTGGGCGCTGATCGTCGTGCCGGTGGTCGTCGGTGGCCTCGGCATCCTGCTCGACCGGGCGCTGATGGCGCGGCTGCGCGGCGCCGATCCGATCTACGGCCTGCTTCTGACCTTCGGCCTGGCGCTCATGCTGCAGTCGGCGGCCCACTCGGCCTTCGGCTCGTCCGGCCTTGCCTATGCCGTCCCGCGCGAATTGCGCGGCGGCTGGAACCTCGGCTTCGTGTTCCTGCCGACCTACCGGGCCTGGATCATCCTCGTCTCGGTCCTGGTCTGCTTCGGCGTCTGGTTCGCCATCGAGAGGACCCGGCTCGGCGCGTCCTTGCGCGCGGCGAACGAGGACCCGGCGCTGGTCGCGACCTTCGGCATCGACGTCTCCCGGCTGATCACCCTGGCCTTCGCGGCCGGGGCGGCGCTGGCCGGCTTCGCCGGCGTCCTGGCGGGGCCGGTCTACTCGGTCAACCCGCAAATGGGCGTGGACATCATTTCCATCGTCTTCGCGGTCGTGGTCATCGGCGGCATGGGCTCGATCCTCGGCGCGATCGCCAGCGGCTTCGGCCTTGGCCTCCTCGAGGCCCTCACCAAGGTCGCCTATCCCGAAGCCTCGTCCGTCGCGATCTTCGTCATCATGGTGCTGGTCATCATGGTGCGCCCCGCCGGCCTCTTCGGAAAAGCCTGAGCATCATGTCTCACCCGTCCCAATCCATCGCCGTCGGAACGCCTGCGGCACGCCAGCCGCGCCACGCGCGCGAGCGGTCGCATATCCCGGCGATCTTCGTCGGCCTGGCGGTCGCGCTCCTGATCCTGCCGTTCCTGGTCTATCCGCTGTTCCTGATCAAGGTGCTGTGCTTCGCGCTGTTCGCGCTCGCCTTCAATCTGCTGCTCGGCTATTGCGGCCTGCTGTCGTTCGGACATGCGGCCTTCTTCGGCGCCGGTTCCTACGTCGCCGCCTATGCCGCGCTCGCCTGGCGCCTGCCGCCGGAAATGGCGGTTCTGCTCGGGACCGTGGCCGCGGCGGCGCTGGGCCTCGGCTTTGCGATCCTCGCCATTCGACGGCAGGGCATCTACCTGACCATGGTCACGCTGGGGCTTGCCCAGCTCGTCTATTTCGTCGTCCTCCGCTCGCCCCATGCCGGCGCCGAGGACGGGCTGCAGAACGTCCCCCGCGGCCGCCTCTTCGGGATCGTCGATCTCGCCAGCGACGTGACGACCTATTTCGTCGTCGCAGCCGTGTTCCTGTCAGCGCTGCTGCTGATCTACCGCATGGTGTTCTCGCCCTTCGGCCAGGTTCTGCGGGCGATCCGGGACAACGAGCCGCGCGCCATCTCGCTCGGCATCGATGTCCAGGCCTACAAGCTCGCCGTCTTCATCGTCTCGGCCGCCCTGTCCGGCCTTGCCGGCGCGATGAAGGCCCTCGCCTTCCAGATCGCCTCGCTGGTGGACGTGCACATCGCAACCTCCGGAGAGGTGGTTCTGATGACGCTGGTCGGGGGCGTCGGCACTCTGTTCGGGCCGATCGTCGGGACGGCGCTGATCGTCTCCTGCCAGAACTATCTCGCCGGCCTCGGCGAGTGGGTCGTGTTCCTGCAGGGCCTCGTCTTCGTCCTCTCGGTGCTGCTGTTCCGCGACGGCATCGTCGGCGTCCTCGCGCGCAAGATCGGGAGGCCGCTGTGACCGCCGCCTCGCCGCCGGACCGGCCGGGACGGCCCGTGCTGGAGACGCGCGACATCGCCGTGGAGTTCGCCGGCTTCCGGGCGGTCGACGGCGTCAGCCTCAGCGTCGGCATGGGCAGCATCCATGCCCTGATCGGACCGAACGGGGCCGGCAAGACGACCTGCTTCAACCTGATCACCAGGTTTCTCAGGCCGACCAGCGGGCGCATTCTGTTCAACGGCTTGGACGTGACCGCGATGCCGCCGGCCGCCATCGCGCGCGCCGGCCTCGTCAGGTCGTTCCAGATCTCGTCGATCTTCCCCGGGCTGACCGTGAACCAGAACGTCTGCATCGCGCTGCAGAGCCGCCGGCGCCGGCTGTGCCAGTTCTGGCGCTCGGACCGGTCCCTGGCGGATCTTGCCGCGGAGGCCGACGCGCTTCTCGACCATGTCGGCCTGCTCGACCATCGCGACACCCGCGCCGCGCTGCTGTCTTATGGACGCAAGCGCGCCCTGGAATTGGCGACCACCCTGGCGCTCGATCCGCAGGTCCTGCTGCTGGACGAGCCCATGGCCGGCATGTCGCCCGAGGATGTCGTGCGGATCACCGCGCTGATCCGGCGCATTCGCCACGGCCGCACCATCCTGATGGTCGAGCACAACCTGTCCGTCGTCGCCGAGCTCTGCGACCGCATCACGGTTCTGGCCCGGGGCAAGGTGCTCGCCGAGGGCGACTACCGCACCGTCGCAGCCGATCCCCGGGTCCAGGAAGCCTATATCGGAGCGGACCATGAGTGAGCCGGCAGGACATCCCTCGCCGCTCCTGGCCGTGCGCGGCCTTCGGGCGGCCTATGACGAAAGCCAGGTCCTGCACGGCGTCGACATCGACCTCGGCGACGGCGAGGTCGTCAGCCTGCTCGGGCGCAACGGCGCGGGCAAGTCGACGACGCTGAAGGCGATCATGGGCATGGCGGTGGCCCGGCAAGGCTCGATCAGGATCGGCGGTGTCGAGAGCATCGCGCTCCGGTCGAGCGCGATCGCCCGGCTCGGCATCGCCTACTGCCCGGAGAACCGGGGCATATTCTCCGCGCTGACCGTCCATGAGAACCTGCTTCTGCCGCCGGTCCTGCGGGCAGGCGGCATGCCGCTCGACGAGGTGCTGTCGTTGTTTCCGGTGCTCGGCCAGCGCCGGTCGAGCCCGGGCACCAAATTGTCGGGCGGCGAGCAGCAGATGCTGGCGATCGCCCGCATCCTGCGCACGGGTTCGCGCATTCTCCTGCTCGACGAGCCGACCGAAGGCCTTGCACCTGTCATGGTCCAGCAGATCGGGCGGATTCTCGCCCGGCTGCGCGAGCGCGGCTTCACGATCCTGCTCGTCGAGCAGAACTATCGCTTCGCCGCCGCGATCGCCGACCGCCACTACCTCATGGAGAACGGGCGGATCGTCGATGTCGTCGGCAAGGCCGAGGTGGCGCGGCGCCAGTCCGACATCCGCGCCTGTCTCGGCGTCTAGTTCAATCCCGGAGAGCGACCATCATGGCTGTATCCATCCGATCCCTTCTGGACGCGAACGAGACGATCATCGCGCCAGGGGCCTATGACTGCCTGACGGCCAACGCGATAGACCGCGCCGGCTTCAACGCCGCCTATATGACCGGGGCCGGCGTGTCGGCGTCCCACGGCTTTCCCGACTATGGCCTGCTGACCATGTCGGAAATGGTCGCGGTCGCCGGACGCATCGCCAGGTCCCTGTCCATTCCGCTGATCGCCGATGGCGATACCGGCTTCGGCAACGAGTTGAACGCGGCCCGGGCGGTGCGCGAATACGAGCGCGCCGGCGTCTCCGCCATGCATATCGAGGACCAGGTGTTTCCGAAGAAATGCGGGCATTTCAACGACAAGGCGATCATTCCGCGCGAGGACTTCATTGCCAAGATCAGGGCCGCGGCGCGTGCCCGGGAGCGGCATGACTTCGTCCTCATCGCGCGCACCGACGCCCGCGCGGTCGAAGGCTTGGAGGCCGCGGTCGACCGGGCATGCCGCGCGCTGGACGCCGGCGCCGACGTCGCCTTCGTCGAGGCGCCGCAGAGCATCGATGAGATGGCCGCCATCCCCCGGCGCGTCCCGGGTCCTTGCCTCCTCAATGTCGTCTGGCGCGGCAAGACGCCGGACGTGACCTTCGCCGACGCCGAAGACATGGGCTACCGCATCGTCATTCTGCCCAGCCTGCTGCTCAAATCGGTGATGGGACTGTCGGAAGAGATGCTCGCTGCCGCCCGGCGCGACGGCCGTCACCCGATGCCTCCGGGCGACATCGACATTAAGGGCGGCATCGCGCGGGCCGGCGGTGCCGAATGGCGCCGCATCGAGGCATGCACGCCATGACGAACACCGATCCCATCGCAGCCGGCCGGTCTCGCCGCCCCCCTCTCCGGAGCACACCGTCCATGACGAACCACCGGCCCTACATTGTCGGCATCGGCGGAACCACCGCGAACCATTCGTCGAGCGAAAAGGCGCTGCTCGCCGCCCTCGCCCATGCCGAGCGCAACGGCGCCGAAGTCGCCGCCTTCGTATCCGATGATCTCGACTTTCCGAACTACGGCGCCGGCCGCCTCGATGCCCGGGCCGCCCGTCTCGTCGAGGCCATCCGCCGGTGCGACGGGCTGATCATCGCCACGCCCGCCTATCACGGCATCATGTCGGGCATGATCAAGAATGCCCTGGACTGCGTCGAGGAGCTGCGCGCCGATGCCCGGCCCTACCTCGACGGCCGGGCGGTCGGAACCATCGTCTGCGCCTATGGCGACCAGGCCATGGGCACCACGCTGGCCAGCCTCAGGGCGGTCGTCCACGCGCTTCGCGGCTGGCCGACCCCCATGGGCGTCGCGATCAATTCGAGCACCTGCCGCTTCGGCCCGGACGGCGAATGCTCGGATCCGGGCGTGACGGCGCGGCTGGCGCTGCTCGCGGACCAGACGCTCGGCTTTGCGAGGCTCTGCCATGTCGCGTGACCCTGCTCCCGCGCCGGCGGCGCAGACCCTGTTCGACAAGCTCTGGGCGCGCCACACGGTCATGGACCATCCCATCGCCGGCACGCTGCTCTATATCGACCGCCATCTGCTGCACGAGGGTTCGCGCAATGCCTTCTCGCTGCTGGCGCGCAAGGGCCTCGCGGTCCGTCGGCCGGACCTGACGGTCGCGACCGCCGATCACTATGTCCCGACCCGCCAGCGCGACATAGCCGCGATCGAGGCCGCTTCGACCCGCGAGATCGTGGCCGACCTGACCGCGAACACCGCGGCCGCCGGCATCCGGCTGTTCGACATCGCCCATCCGCAGCAGGGGATCGTGCACGTGATCGGGCCGGAGCTCGGCCTCAGCCTGCCGGGCATGACCATCATCTGCGGCGACAGCCACACCGCCACCCATGGCGCGCTCGGGGCGCTCGCCTTCGGTGTCGGCGCCTCCCAGGTGGCGCATGCGCTCGCCACCCAGACGCTCTGGCAGAAGAAGCCCCGCCAGATGCGCATCCGCATCGAGGGAACCCTGCGTCCCGGAACCTTCGCCAAGGACCTGATCCTGGCGGTGATCGCGACCATCGGCGCGGCGGGCGGCACCGGCCACGCGATCGAATATGCCGGTTCGGCCGTGGACGCCCTGTCGATCGAAGGGCGCCTGACCCTCTGCAACATGACGATCGAGGCCGGCGCCCGTTTCGGATTGATCGCGCCTGACGATGTGACTTTCGCCTATGTCGACGGCCGCCCCTTCGCGCCGACCGGAGCGATCCGGGAGCGCCAGCTCGCCGACTGGCGGACGCTCGCCACCGACACCGGCGCGGCCTTCGACCGGGAGGTGGTGCTGGACGCGGCGGAGGTCGATCCGATGATCACCTGGGGCACGAGCCCGGAAGACGGCGTCCCGGTCGGCGGCCGCGTGCCCGATCCGGACAGCATTGCCGATCCGCTCCGCCGGGCCGGCAAGCGCGAAGCGCTGGACTATATGGGCCTCGAGCCGGGGACACCGATCGCGTCCATCGCCTTCGACCGGGTCTTCATCGGCTCATGCACCAACGGGCGGCTCGAGGATCTGCGGGCCGCGGCCGACATCGCGCGGGGGCGGCGCGCCGTCATCCCGGCGATCGTCGTGCCGGGCTCCATGGAGGTGCGCGCGCGGGCCGAGGCGGAAGGCCTCGACCGGATCTTCACCGAGGCCGGCTTCGAATGGCGCATGTCGGGCTGTTCCATGTGTGTCGGCATGAACGGCGATCTCGGCCGTCCCGGCGAGCGTTGCGCCTCGACCTCGAACCGGAACTTCGTCGGGCGGCAGGGCAAGCGGGTCCGCACCCACCTGATGAGCCCGGCCATGGCGGCGGCAGTCGCCGTCAACGGCCATGCGGTGGACCTATCGAGGAGCTGAGCGACATGCGCCCCTTCACCAAGATCCGGTCGGTCGCCGCGCCGCTGCCGCTGGACAATGTCGACACCGATCAGATCCTGCCGGCGCGGTTCCTGTCGCAGCGGCGGGAGGACGGCTATGCCGACTACTGCTTCCGCGACCTGCGTTTCGCCGCCGACGGTTCGCCGCTCGCCGAATTCCCGCTCAGCCAGCCGCGCTACCGGGGTGCGAGCGTCCTTGTCGCCGGCAGCAACTTCGGCTGCGGGTCCTCGCGCGAAGGCGCCGTCTATGCCCTGATGGATTGGGGCATCCGGGCAATCATTGCCGAAAGCTTCGGCGACATCTTCCATCAGAACGCGCTGGTCAACGGGATGCTGCCGGTCGTGCTGGCCAAGGCGCAGGTCGCCGCGATCATGGAGCGGGCGAACGATCCGGCGGCGGGCGCAATCGAGATCGACCTGGAAGCGCAGCGCGTCGTGCTGGGCTCCGCAGCCATCGATTTCGCCATCGACCCGTTCCGCCGCCACTGCCTGCTGAACGGCGTCGACGACATCGACTTCACGCTTCAGTTCGCGGCGGATATCGGCCGCTATGAAGCCCGGCACGGACTCGCCTGAACCGGGTGCCACCGGCGCTCCGCCCGGCGAGCCGAGCGGACTGCCGGACCGTCGGGACGCGATCGTCGCGGGGCGATGGGCTCCTCTTCCCTGCCCCGTCCCGGGTCCATCGACGGCCGGCCATGCCAGAAAAACCAGGCCACGGAACAATGCCGACGGCGGCAGGTTCGCATTCCGAGCGGGCTCGGCAGTGACCGCAGCCGGCTCGCGGTTTTTCCATTGTTCCGGAGACGACCATGGCCAAGGCCCCGAAAGATCTCAGCGACCTGTTCCACGAGACGCTGAAGGACATCTACTACGCGGAAAAGCAGATCCTGCGCGCTCTGCCGAAAATGGCCAAGAATGCCCAGACCGACGAATTGCGCGCGGCATTCGAGAAGCATCGCGACGAGACAGAGGGCCATGTCGAGCGCCTGGACCAGGTCTTCGAGATGATCGGCAAGTCGCCGCGCGGCAAGACCTGCGACGCCATCATCGGCATTCTCGACGAGGGCAAGGAGATCATGGAGGACTTCGCGCAGACCGAGGCGCTCGATCCGGGCATGCTGGCCGCGGCGCAGGCGGTGGAGCATTACGAGATCAGCCGCTATGGCACGCTGAAGACCTGGGCGCAGCAGCTCGGCCTGAAGGACGCCGTGCCGCTCCTCGAGGCCACGCTGTCGGAGGAGAAGAAGACCGACGAGCTGCTGACCCGGCTTGCTCTGGCCAACGTCAACAAGAAGGCGGCCTGACGATCGGCCCCGTCCGATGCGGCTGTTGGCGGCGATCAGCCGACGAGCTGCTCGCCGCCCGGCCGCCGGCACGGGAGCCGGGCGCTGCCGCCTTGCCGGCAGGCGACAGATCCACCGGCCTGCGGCAACGGAAGACCGATGGCCCGCCGGGCCATCGGTGAGGCTGCTCACTTCGTCGTGTAGCCGCCATTGACCAGGATGGTCTGCCCGGTCATCCACCAGCCGTCCGAGACCAGAAAGCGGATGAAGGGCACGATGTCCTCGATGTCGGTGAGGCCGGTCTTGGAGAACGGCGACAGGGCGGCCGCCGACTTGTGATAGGCGACCGCGTCGGCGCCCTCGGCCGGATAGAAGAAGGGCGTGTCCATCGGCCCCGGCCCGATGGCGGTGACCGAGATGCCGCGCTCGCCGAATTCCTTCGAGGCCGCCCGGGTGAAATGTTCCACCGGCGCCTTGGTGCCGGCATAGGCCGCGTAGAACGGCGTATAGGCGCCGAGCAGCGACGTCACCAGCGTGCAGATCTTGCCGTTGTCGCGGACATGCCGGCCGGCTTCCTTCAGGAAGAAGAAGGCCGATTTCGAATTGACCGCGGTCATCTCGTCATATTCGGCCTCGCTGATCTCGACGAAGGGCTTCTTCAGGACCTTGCCGACAGTGTTGACGGCGATGTCGGGCCGGCCGACCGCCGCCACCGCGTCGGCAAACAGCTTCTCCATCGCGCCTGCCGTGGTCAGATTGGCCTGCAGGGCGACAGCCTGCGCGCCGGCCGCCTTGACGGCGGCGAC
Source organism: Phreatobacter sp. AB_2022a (assembly GCF_026847585.1). Classification (NCBI taxonomy): domain Bacteria; kingdom Pseudomonadati; phylum Pseudomonadota; class Alphaproteobacteria; order Hyphomicrobiales; family Phreatobacteraceae; genus Phreatobacter; species Phreatobacter sp. AB_2022a. Next base: position 27,911 of record NZ_JAPSET010000040.1, on the reverse strand, counting down.
GGTCGCCTCGGCGTCCTTCGCCGTCGCCGCGCTGTTGTAGTGGATCGCAACGGCCTTGGCGCCGTGCTCGGCCAGGTCGCGGGCGAGCAGCCCGCCGAGATTTTTGGCCCCGCCGGCGATGAGCACGGTCTTGCCCTTGATGCTGTGGTCGGTCATGGCGGCACCTCGTGTGAGAAATGGCGGCGGCCACGCCACGCGGCCGCTTCATACCAGGCATGATACCGTCTGGCTTTGTTCGATAAAGGCAGCTTGTCTGACATCACTTGACAGGTTGGCCGAACAATCCGACGGAAGGGCCATGGACCGGATCGACCTTTTCAGGATCTTCGCGCGTGTCGTCGAAAGCGCGAGCTTCACGCGCGCGGCAGGCCTGCTCGGCATCCCCCGGTCCTCGGTCTCGGCGGCGGTGCAGGAGCTGGAGGGCCGGGTCGGAGCCCGGCTTCTCTACCGCACCACCCGCAAGGTATCGCTCACCCAGGACGGCGCGGCCTTCTATGAGCGCTGCGTCCGGCTGGTCGCCGATGTCGAAGAGGCCGAGACGCTGTTCCGCTCGGCGGCGACGCCGGCCGGCCGGCTGCGGTTCGACGTGCCCGGCCGCATCGGACGGCTGATCGTCGCGCCCGCCCTGCCCGCCTTTCTCGACAGCTACCCCGAGATCGACATCGAGCTCGGCGTGACCGACCGCGCGATCAACCTGGTCGAGGACAGCGTGGACTGCGTGCTGCGGGTCGGGCCGCTCAGCGATTCCGGCCTCATCGCCCGGCCGATCGGCGAGCTCGCCCTGATCAATGTGGCGAGCCCGGCCTATCTCGAACGCCACGGCGTGCCCGCCGGGCCGGACGCCCTCGGTGCGCATTGGGCGGTCAGCTATGCTTCGCCGTCCTCGGGGCGCGTCGCGCCCTGGGAATGGTGCGACAGCGGCGAGATCAGGTCCTGCGCCATGCGGTCGCGGGTCACCGTCAACAGCGCCGAGGCCTATATCGCCTGCTGCCTCGCCGGCCTCGGCCTCATCCAGATACCCGCCTATGATGTCAGGCCGCAGCTCGCCGCCGGCACGCTGGTCGAGGTCATGGCCGGCCACCGCGCGGCCCCCATGCCGATGACGCTGCTCTATCCGCACCGCCAGCACCTGTCCCGCCGCCTGCAGGTCTTTGCCGACTGGCTCGACGCTCTCCTGCGCCGCGAGGTTCTGGCATGATCGGACCGAAAGTCAGCCCGGCGGACCTGCCCCCCGTCCCCCCTCGTCCGAGCTGATCCGGCCGTCGACGAGATGGATCCGCCGGTCGGTCCGCTCGGCCATCGCCAGGTCGTGAGTGACGGCGACCACCGTCTTGCCGCGCCCGCGCACCAGCTCGGTCAGGATATCGAAGACCTGTTCGGAGCTCCTGCTGTCGAGGCTGCCGGTCGGCTCGTCGGCGAGGATCAGCGGCGGGTCGTTGGCGAGCGCCCGTGCGACCGCCACGCGCTGGCGCTGGCCGCCGGAGAGCTGGTCCGGCCGCTTGTCGAGATGATCGGCAAGACCGAGCGAGGCGAGCAGGGCCGCGGCCCGTTCGCGCATGTCGGCCCGGCCGAGCCGGCCGAGCCGCCGCATCGGGATCTCGACATTGTCGCGCGCGGAGAATTCCGGCAGCAGGAAGTGGAACTGGAACACGAAACCCATAGTGGCAAGCCGCAGCGCCGCCCGCTCGTCCTCGTCCATCGGCTCGGTGTCGCGGCCGGCGATCGCCAGCGTGCCCGCCGTCGGCCGGTCGAGCAGGCCGAGCAAATAGAGCAGCGACGACTTGCCGGACCCGGACGGACCGGTAATGGCGACGAATTCGCGCGCGCCGATCGACAGCGAGACATTGTCGACCAGGGTGACCGGCACCGTCTCGTTGAGCGTGCGCGTCAGGCCATGCGCCGCGATGAGCGGGGTCATGTCGCCCCCCTGATGATCTCGACCGGATTGACCCGCGCCGCCCGCCGGGCCGGCAGGTAGCCGGCGACCGCCGCGGCAACGAGGGCGAAGCCGAGCGCCAGGACATAGTGCAGGAAGCTCCAGGCGATCGGCAGCCGGGTCATTTCCTGGCCGGTCGTCGCCACCTCGAAGCGCACCAGCGCGAGCGCATGGACCAGTGCGAAGCCGATCACCCAGCCGGCCAGCGAACCGGCCGCGCCGATCACCAGCCCTTCGAGCAGGAACAGCTGCCGCATGTCGGCCTCGGCAAAGCCGAGCGACTTCATGATCGCGATGTCGCGCGCCTTTTCGTGGGTGATCGTCGAGATGATGTTGAAGATGCCGAAACCGGCCACCAGCATGATCGCCGCCACCACCGTGTACATGATGACATTGCGCACCACGAGCGCCTTCAGGATCTGCTCGTTGGCGTCCTGCCAGGCCACGGCCTTGTAGCCGAGCTCGGCTTCGGCACGCCGCGCCACGGCCGGCGCGCCATGGGGATCGTCGAGCTTGATATGGACCTGGTTGATGACGTTCGGCCGCCGCGACAGGATCTGCGCGTTCTTCAGGAGGACATAGGCTTCGCCTTCGTCCCGTGCGGTGGTGCCGGTGTGGAACAGGCCGACGATCTTGAAATCACGGGTCTGTCCTTCCGAGGCGACCGCGGTGATGGTGTTGCCGACCCGCGCGCCGAGGCGGCGCGCCATGGTATCGCCGATGATGACGGTGTTGCCGCCGCCGACGAGCGAGGCGAAGTCGCCCTGGATGAAGTGCCCGGCAAGGGGAGAAATGCGCGGCTCGGCATGCGGGTCGATACCGATAATGGCAGCCCCGACATCGCGTCCGGAATAGCGGGCCACGCCCTGTAGCCTGAGGCTGGCGGCGAGCCGGCCCGGCACCCAGCCGTTCAGCCAGGACAGCGCGGCGGTCGGGTTGATGATGCCGCGCCGGTCCTCCCGCGGCCTCAGGCCGGCGATCGCCGCCGTCGCGAAGGCATCCTCCGCCGGCTGTCGGGGCGTCGTACGCCGGTCGTCGGTGACCTGCACATGCGGCATGGTGTCGATCATCTGCCGCACGAAATCGTCCTGGCCGCCCTGCATGAGGGCTGCCATGGCGACGGAAAAGCCGACGCCGACGGCCACCCCGATGACCGCCACCAATGTCTGGCGGCCGCGGCCGGCAATATGGGTATAGGCAATGTCGAGAATGAGCCGCATGCCGGCCTCACCGTGGCGTGACGGCGGTGACGGCGACCCGGGCGCGATCCGCAAGCTGCGCCGGGAACGGCGAGACGATCCGCGTGTCGTCGCCGAGGCCGCTCAGCACCTCGATGCCGGCGGGACCGCGGATGCCCGTGCGGATCGTGCGCAGTCGCGCCTCGCCGTTCTCGACGACGAAGACCCTGTCACCGTCGACCGCGACGGTCGGCACGATCCGCGCGTTCGGTGCGACGCGGACCACCACATTCACATCGGTCGACATGCCGATGCGCAGCGGCGTGTCCTCGGGCAGACGGAAGCGCACCCGGTAGGCCTTGGTCACCGGGTCGCCCTTCGGCGTGATCCGGTCGACGGTCGCTTCCAGCGTGCGGCCGGGAAAGGCATCGGACCGCAGCAGCGTGCGCTGGCCGACAGACACGCGCGGAATGTCCTCCTCGTTGACGTCGGCGGTGACGATCAGCGGCGTCGGCTCGCCGACCCAGAACAGGCCGGTGCCGGGCTCGGCGACCTCGCCCACCTCGCCGTCGCGGCGCAGCACCACGCCGTCGCCCGGCGCGCGCAGCACATAGCCTTCGAGCCGCGCCTGCTGGCCGGCGACCAGCGATTCGAACTGGACGACCTCGGCGCGCGCCCGGTCGAGCGCCTGCTGGCTGCCGACATTGCGCTCGCTCAGCACCGACTGGCGGCGATATTCCTCGCGGGACAGATTCAGTCGCGCCTTCAGGGCGGCGATCATGGCGTCGACCTGGCTCGTGTCGAGCCGGGCGAGGACATGGCCCTTCTCGACGCGCTGGCCCTCGCAATTGCAGTGCGCGACGATGCGTTCGCGCTCGACCGGCGTCACCTTGGCCCAGACCAGGGGCTCGACCACGCCGCTGGCATAGACGATCTCGGCGGCGTCGCCGCGCATTGGCGCAACGACGGACACCTTGCTCGGCCTGAAGAACTGCCAACCGGCCGCCGCCGCGACCGCCGCGGCGGCAAGACCCATTCCAAGACGCATCCAACGCATGGAAGTCTCCAGAATATCCGCGTCTGCCCGGCCGGGGCGCTCAGAACCGGTAGCGCATCAGGCGGCCGAGCCGGCGGAACGCGGGAATGAGGCACATCGCGTGGATCGCCAGACGTGCCGACAGCGAAAAGCGGGCGAACTGCCCGGTCTTCGCCGGGTCGTAGATCATCGTGTCCTCGACGAGGCGCAGGCCCGGCACCAGCCGCTCCAGCTCGCGCGGGCTCTCCAGGGTCCAGCCGAAGGTCGCGCCGGTGGCGCGGACCATCCGGCTCGCCGCAGCCAGCCTGGCGCCGAGGCGATTGAAACCATCGAAGACGAGTTCGCCCCGGCCCATGCGCCGGGTCAGGGCGCTGAGCAGATCCTTCACCGCCGCCTTGCTCAGATACATGAGCAGGCCTTCCGCGATGATCAGCGCCGGACCGGCCGACGGCAGTCGCTCGCGCCAGTCCGGCTCGGTCACGGAGCTTGCGATCATCGTCGCCTCGGGCTGCGCCGGATAGAGCCGCCGGCGCAGGGCGATCACCTCGGGATAGTCGACATCGAACCAGCGGACCGCCGCCGGCGGCGCGATGCGGAAGATCCGGCTGTCGAGGCCGCAGCCGAGATGAAGCACCACCGCCTGTTCGTGCGCCTCGATGAACGCCCGCGTCCACTGGTCGATCCGGTAGGCGCGGATGGCGAGGCCGACCAGATCGTCGCGCCGCATCTTCAGGCGCGAGAAGTCGTAGTCGATGCGATCGACGACCTCGGCGGCGAAGCGGTCCTTCAGCAGCGAATCCGGCATCCGGCTCTCGCCGGCCTTGCCGTAGAGCGTGATGAGCAGCGTTTCCTTGACGCCGCGAAGGTCGATCTTTTCCCGGCTCGTCACGACCGCCTCGCCGTCATCAGCGCACGGACAAAACCCGGTTCGACATAGGCGACGCTGCCGTCGGCAATGCCGAGGATGCGGTCGACCGCAACGCCGTAGAACCGCAGGCGATCCTCGAAGGCATCCCAGATCGCTTCGGCCTCGGGGCCGTCGCCGGCGCTCATCGCCCGGGCCATCAGCTCGCGGCTGCCGGCGCTGATCTGCAGCACCAGCGCGGCGGTCGCCTCCGGATCCGGCACGTCGAACAGGCCCTCGGCCTTGCCCTGGGCGATGATTCGCGCCAGCACCGGCGTCACGACCGGCATGATCGCATCGTTGATGCGGTGATAGAGCACGATGCTCTCGGGCTTGAACAGCACGTCGAACGCCGCGCGCAGTTGCGGCGCATCCTCGATCTTCAGCTGCCGGGCGCGGGCGAAGAACCGGTTGAGGCGGGCGAGCCCGTCGAGCCCAGGCTCTTCGAAGACGTCGCCGAGACGCTCGAGCGACTGTTCGGCGAGGCGCAGCGCCAGGGCCTCGAGGATCTCTTCCTTGGAGGCGAAGTGGTGGTAGAGCCCGCCCTTGGAGACCCCTGCCCGCTCCATGATGGCGTTGATCGTCGTCGCCTCATAGCCGCGCTCGAAGAACAGCGCCTGGGCCGCGTCGACCAGTTCGCTGCGGCGCGCCGCGGGATGCATGACAATGCGCGAGGGCTTTGGCTGCTTCGCCATGACCATCGTCCAGACCGACCGTCGGTCTGTAGAGCAGGATACGCCTCGCACCGCTGCATTGCAAGGCGGGCCTTGAGGACCGGACCGGTCCGTCTTCGCCGGCGGCGAGGATCGCGCTGGGCGCTGGGCTGGATCACGGCGGGCTCTCGGCCATTGAAGCCGGCTGCAAATTGCCTAACCTATGCATCTGCGCCTGTGCCTCCTCCGGTCGGTGCAACCGGGCCGGCCCGTCTGAAGGGCATCATGCCGCGGACGGCCCCGCGCGAGCGGATGGGCATGGCGAGGCGCGACATCGGTCCGTCCGACAAGACCGCCATGCAGAGATGAGGCCCATGACCGTCGAGAGCCTTCACGCCCGATCTGCCAAAACCATCGAAGTCACCCGCGACAGCCTCAGGCGCGCGACCGAGGGCCTGCCCGGCGCCGTGCGATTCGCCCTCGGCTATCCCTTGAAGATCCGGTCGGGCACGCTGACCATGGTGCTGCCCGACGGCCGCCGGCTGCTGTTCCGCGGCCGCGAGGACGGGCCGGCCGCCGAACTGGTCGTGCGCGACTACCGTTTCGCCCGGCGCCTGATGTTCGAGGGCGATCTCGGCTTTGCCGAAGCGTTCATGCGCCGGGAATGGGACAGCCCCGATCCGGCCGGCCTGCTCTATTTCTTCTGCGTCAATATCGAGGCGATCGCCCACATGCCGCGGCACAATCCGATCGCCCGGCTGCTGCAGCACTACCGCCACTGGCGCAACCGCAACACCAAGGCCCAGGCGCGCCGCAACATCATGGCGCATTACGACCTCGGCAATACCTTCTACCGCGCCTGGCTCGACCCCTCGATGACCTATTCCTCGGCCTATTTCGGCGCCGGCGCGGCGAATCTGCCGGAGGCCCAGCGCGCCAAGTACCGGCTGCTCGCCGATCAGCTCGCGCTGAAGCCGGGCGACCACGTGCTGGAGATCGGCTGCGGCTGGGGCGGTTTCGCCGAGATCGCCGCCAGCGAATACGGCGCCCGCGTCACCGGGCTGACCTTGTCCGAGGAGCAGCACAGCTACGCCACGCGCCGCATGCAGGAGGCGGGCCTTGCCGACCGCGTCACCATCAAGCTGCAGGACTATCGCGACGAGACCGGCACCTACGATGCCGTCGCCTCCATCGAGATGTTCGAGGCGGTCGGCCGCGAATATTGGCCGACCTTCTTCGCCAAGGTGCGCGACTGCCTGACCGTGGGGGGCCGTGCCGGCCTGCAGGTGATCACGCTCGCCGAGAGCCTGTGGCAGAACTATCTGCGCGAGATCGACTTCATTAGGGCCTATGTCTTCCCGGGCGGCATGCTGCCGACCGCGACCCATATGCGCGAATTGCCGCGCGAGGCGAGCCTGGAGATCCAGGGCGAACGGGCCTTCGGCCTCGATTATGCGCGCACTCTGCGCGAATGGGCCGATCGGTTCACGGCGGTCTGGCCGGATCTGACCCATCTCGGCTTCGACGACCGGTTCAAGCGGCTCTGGACCTATTATCTCGCCTATTGCGAGGCCGGCTTCCGGGCCGGCACCATCGATGTGCGCCAGCTCGTCTATGCGCGCACCTGAGTGATGCCGCAGCTCTCTCCATCCGGTGCATGGGGCAACCGGCAGGGTTGAGATGCACCGGAGGCTCGGCTAGCGTCCTGCGACGTTCAGGACCCTGTCGATGCCCATTCACGCCTCTCTTGTCGAAGCGATCGGCAACACGCCTCTCATCAAGCTGAACCGGGCAAGCGCGGCCACAGGCTGCACCATTCTCGGCAAGGCCGAATTCCTCAATCCCGGCCAGTCGGTGAAGGATCGGGCGGCGCTGTACCTGATCAAGGACGCCATGGACCGCGGCCTGGTCAGGCCCGGCGGCACCATCGTCGAGGGCACCGCTGGCAATACCGGCATCGGCCTTGCCATGGTCGGCCGCGCCATGGGCCTCGGCTGCGTCATCGTCATCCCGGAAACCCAGTCCCAGGAAAAGAAGGATGCGCTGCGCCAGCTCGGCGCGAGCCTCATCGAGGTGCCCGCCGTTCCCTACGCCAACCCGAACAACTATGTGAAGGTCTCCGAGCGGACCGCCGCGCGGCTTGCGCGCGAAAATCCCGACGGCGCCTTCTGGGCCAACCAGTTCGACAACGTCGCCAACCGCAAGGCCCATATCGAGACCACCGGGCCGGAGATCTGGCGCGACACGGGCGGCCGCATCGACGGCTTCATCTGCGCCATAGGCTCGGGCGGCACGCTGGTCGGCACCGCCATGGCGCTCAAGGGCTACAGCGACAAGATCGCCATAGGCTGCGCCGATCCGATGGGAGCGGCCATGTATTCCTGGTTCACCCATGGCGAGCTGAAGTCATCCGGCTCGTCGATCACCGAGGGCATCGGCCAGGGCCGCGTGACGCGCAACATCGAAGGCGCGCCGGTCGACGTCGCCTTCCAGATCCCCGACGAGGAGGCGATCCCCGTCATGTTCGACCTGCTCGACCACGAGGGCCTGTGCGTCGGGCCGTCGAGCGGCATCAATGTCGCGGGCGCGATCCGGCTCGCCCGCCATCTTGGCCCCGGCCATACCATCGTGACCATCCTCGCCGACTACGGCTTCCGCTACGCCTCCAAGATCTACAATCCCGACTTTCTGCGATCGAAGGGGCTCGGTGTTCCCGAATGGCTCGAGCGCCAGCCGCTGCCCCTCGTCGACCTCGTTCCGGTGCCTTGATGCCTACTGAATTCGTGTTTCGCGACGACGCCTATCGCCAGGAGACGGAAGCGACCGTCACGGGCCTCACCGAAAAGGACGGCGTGGCTGGCGTCATGCTCGATCGCACCGTGTTCTATGCGACCGGTGGCGGCCAGCCCGGCGACGGCGGCGTGCTGGTGGCTGCCGACGGCGAGCGCAGGGTGACTGTCGCCGTCTATGGCGAGACCAAGCAGGACATCGTCCATGTCCTCGAGCCCGGCGCCGTGCCGCCCGCGGTCGGCACGAAGGTCGTCGCCCGCATCGACTGGCCGACCCGCTACAAGCGCATGCGCATGCATACCGGCCTGCATCTGCTGTCGGTCGTGCTGCCCTATCCGGTCACCGGCGGCTCGGTCGGCACCGACGAGGCGCGGCTCGATTTCGACATCCCCGAAGCCGGCCTCGACCGCGACACGATCACCGAGCAGCTCAATGCCCTGATCGCGAAGGACGCGGCGGTCAGCGAGCGCTGGATCAGCGATGCCGAACTCGAGGCCAATCCCGGCCTCGTCAAGACCATGTCGGTGAAGCCGCCGATGGGCACCGGCAAGGTGCGCCTCGTCGAGATTGCCGGGCTCGACCTGCAGCCCTGCGGCGGCACCCATGTCCGGCGCACCGGCGAGATCGGCCGGCTCGCCATTTCCGCGATCGAGAAGAAAGGCAAGCAGAACCGGCGCGTCCGCGTCGTCTTCGCTTGACCGCCAAGGAGCCCAGACAATGACCACCCTGCCCTCGCCCTGGCTGCGCTCCACCGAATGGCTCGCCGAACGGCTCGACGCCCCCGATCTCGTCATCATCGACGGCTCGTATTACCTCTCGACCATGAACCGGGACGCAGAGGCCGAATTCGCCGCCGGCCACATTCCCGGCGCCCAGCGTTTCGACATCGATACGGTGAAGGACACCGAGAGCGATCTGCCGCACATGATGCCGCCGACGCCGGCTTTCTCCGCCGCGCTGCGCAAGCTCGGCATCGGCGACGGCCAGTCCGTGGTGATCTATGACGGCGCCGGCCTGTTCTCGGCCCCGCGCGTCTGGTGGATGTTCCGCACCTTCGGCGTCGAGCGCGTCTTCATCCTCGACGGCGGCCTGCCGAAATGGGTGGCCGAGGGTCGGCCGCTCGAAACCGGCCCGGCCCGCGCACGGGCCGCCAGGCATTTCACGGCGAGGCGCAATCACGGTGCGGTCGCCGATCTCGGCGACGTCAAGAAGGCGCTCGCCTCCGGCCGCGCCCAGGTGGTGGATGCGCGGCCCGCGGAGCGCTTCCGCGGCGAAGCGGCGGAGCCGCGCGCCGGGCTGAAGTCCGGCCACATGCCCGGCGCCTTCAACGTGCCCTTCTCGGCCCTCGTCAAGGACGGCCGGCTCGCCGATGTCGAGACGATCAAGTCTGCCTTCGCCGGTGCCGGCGTCGATCTCGACAAGCCGATCATCACCAGCTGCGGCTCCGGCGTCTCGGCCGCCATTCTCTGGCTGGCAATCGACGCCGCCGGCCGCCAGCCGGCCGGCCTCTACGACGGCTCCTGGGCCGAATGGGGCGGCCGCGACGATTGCCCGGTGGTGAAGGGCGAGTAGAGGGGAGCGAATAGCGAATGGGGAGCGGCGAATGCGCGGCCCCGGGCTGGTGCGCGCTCGCCAAAGGCCATTCGCCGATCCCTCATTGCGACCGCTCGATCAGGACGGCATCCTTCAGCGCGAGTTCCGGTTCGGCGGCCAGCGATTTCTTCAGCTCCTTGAGCAGGCGCTCGGCGTCTGTGGTCGCGACCTCGAGGTCGAAATCGCCGGTGACCAGATCCTGTCCGCCGCCGACATGCTCGCCGAGATCGTGTTCCACAAGCAGGTCTTCGACGAGCCGTTCCGCCCGCCCGCGCCCGTCATCGGCCGGCGCAAAGCGCAGGACCAGGATCGCCGCCGCCGTCATGTCGCCTGCCGCACGAGCTCGTAGCGTTCCGCCGCCTCGTTGAACGCGAAACCGCAGCGCAGCAGCCGGGCCGCGACCAGGAACGAATATTCGTTGTCGAGCGGGTATTCCTTGTAGGGCAGCGACTTGCGGTCGATAGAGGGGTCGCCGACTTCGGCGCCACTCACCATGTCGACGATCTTGCTGCCGATCTGAAAAAGCGCCCGCTCCACCGGGATGGCTGCCTGGACCTTTCTGCCCAGCACACGCCAGGGGTCGGGATTGTCTTTGGCCTCGGCGAACAGCCCGTCATTGCCGAGCAGATGTCGGACGGCGAGCGGTTTGCTTTCGATAGCGTCAGGCGGCGTATCGTCCGCCGCGACATGGTCGAAGATGTTCAACAGGTAGCCCCAGCCCTTCCGGCTCAGGGCCACATAGCCAAAGCCGAAGCCGGAAGCTTGGACGAGGGGCACGCAGAACATGGCGCCCTCCTCGAGCGCAAGGACCTTGATCGTCTTCAAGGTTGCACCGGAGTTCTGCCACAACATTCGACCCGTGGCAGGCGAACCGACATGGCCAAAGCCTCCCTGGCCGCCGCGCGCCGCACCGACCATCGTCCGGTGGTGAAGGGCGAAGAGCCGGCAGCCGACAGCGAACCGGGGCGGCCGAGGCGCAGCGCGCCGCGTCTTCCCCGCGCCCCGTTCGCCACGGGCCGGTCTCCTCTCAGTGCAGGATCTGGCTGAGGAACAGCTTGGTCCGCTCGTGCTGCGGATTGGAGAAGAAGGCGTTCGGCTCGTTCATTTCGATGATCTGGCCGAAATCCATGAAGATCACGCGGTTGGCGACCTGGCGGGCGAAGCCCATCTCGTGGGTGACGCACAGCATGGTCATGCCCTCCTCGGCAAGGCTCACCATGGTGTCGAGCACCTCCTTGACCATTTCCGGGTCGAGCGCCGAGGTCGGCTCGTCGAACAGCATGATCTTCGGGCTCATGCACAGCGCCCTCGCGATCGCCACGCGCTGCTGCTGGCCGCCGGACAGCTGGCCCGGATATTTGTTGGCCTGCTCGGGGATCCTGACCCGCTTGAGATAGTGCATCGCGATCTCTTCGGCGTCCTTCTTGGGCATCTTCTTCACCCAGATCGGCGCCAGCGTGCAGTTCTCCAGAATGGTCAGGTGCGGGAACAGGTTGAAGTGCTGGAACACCATGCCGACCTCGCGGCGGATCTCGTCGATCTTCTTGAGGTCGTTGGTCAGCTCGATGCCGTCGACGACGATCTTGCCCTGCTGGTGCTCCTCCAGGCGGTTGATGCAGCGGATCATCGTCGACTTGCCCGAGCCGGACGGGCCGCAGATGACGATGCGCTCGCCGCGCCGGACCGTCAGGTTGATGTCCTTCAGCACGTGGAACTCGCCGTACCACTTGTGGACACCCGAGAGGTCGACCGCCACCTCGCTGCTCGTTGCGGGCATTTTCGCGGCTGCGGAACTGGCCATGCGGAACTCCTAGCACCCTTGTTTTGCGATGACCGGTCCCGCCTAGCGGCGACGGCCCTTGTTGAGGCGGTTCTCGACGAAGATCGAGTAGCGCGACATGAAATAGCAGAAAGCGAAGTAGATGATCCCGGCAAAAGCGAAGCCGGTATAGAGCGTCACCGGGCTCGCCCATTGCGGATCGGTGAAGCCGGCGCGCAAGGTGCCCAGGAGGTCGAAGATCGCCACGATCGAGACGAGCGTGGTGTCCTTGAACAGGCCGATGAAGGTGTTGACGATGCCGGGAATGACCAGCTTCAGCGCCTGCGGCAGGATGATCAGCCCCATCATGCGGGGATAGTTGAGGCCGAGCGCCTGGGCGCCCTCGAACTGGCCCTTGGGAATGGCCTGCAGGCCGCCGCGAATGACCTCCGCCATATAGGCGCCCGAGAAGATCGAGACGCCGACCAGCACGCGCATCAGCGGATCGGGCGCCCGCTCGAGGAACAGCGGCAGCATGTAGGAGGCGAAGAACAGGACGGTGATCAGCGGCACGCCGCGCACGATCTCGATCAGCGCCACCGACATGAAGCGGATGATCGGCAGCTTGGAGCGCCGTCCGAGCGCCAGGGCGACGCCGATCGGCAGCGCCGCGACGATGCCGGTGACGGCGACCACGAGGCTGACCAATAGCCCGCCCCATTGCCGGGTCTCGACGACTGGCAGGGCCGGCAGATCGAAGGTGCCGGCCCGGACCAGACCGTAGCACAGGATGCTGAGCGCGAGCGCCGCCGCGCTGACCAGCAGCAGGCGGACATTGGCGCGGCTTTCGGCGATGCTGAGCGCGCAGGCCATCACCACGCCGAGGCCGACCACCACATGCAGCTCGAACCAGGCCGGGCGCAGGAACCAGATGCCGGTGAGCACCGCCACCAGCACAAGGCCGCCGGCAAACAGCAGCCGCTCCTCCATGCCCGCCTCGCTGAGACTGAGCAGATAGGCGACCAGCAGCACCAGGGCGAGGATGATCGCCAGCCAGTCGACGACCACGAGCCAGGGATTGATGAGCGAGCCACCATAGAGCAGCATGAAGGCGAAGACCGGGAAAACGCCGAAGAACAGGATGGCGTTCAGCACCTTGTAGCCGAGCGAGGGAATGAGCAGCGGCACCAGCAGGACCAGCGCCGCGATGCCGACGGTGTCGACCCGCCAGCGCTGGTCGATCGGATAGAAGCCGTACATGAACTGGCCGAACTTGGCCTGGACGAAAGGCCAGCAGGCGCCGACATGGCGGCCGGCCTTTTCGTCGAGGCAGACGTCGCGGTCGGCGCCGCTCCACACCGCCCGGACGAGCGTGAAGTCGATGAAGGTCCAGAGCAGATTGACGGCGACATAGGCGCCGATGAGGGTCAGGATCGTCTGCGGAATGGACGAGAACAGGTTGGCGCGCATCCAGCCGATCGGCCCGGCAAGCGACACCGGCGGCGGCAGGGCCTGGGCGATCTCGCCGCGGACGAATGTGGCGGGGGACGCCGGAGGAGCGCTGGTCGAAGGCGCGTTCATGAGCTTGCCTCCCCCGTCTCAGCGTTCCACCAGCGCGATGCGCCGGTTGTACCAGTTCATGAACAGCGACGTGACGATCGAGATCGTCAGGTAGCAGGCCATCCACATGGCGATGATCTCGATCGCCTGGCCGGTCTGGTTGAGGATGGTGCCGCCGACCGAGACCACGTCGGGATAGCCGATCGCGACCGCCAGCGAGGAGTTCTTGGTCAGGTTCAGATACTGGCTGGTCATCGGCGGGATGATCACGCGCAGCGCCTGCGGAATCACGATGAGGTTGAGGATCCGTCCTTCGGCAAGGCCGAGCGAACGGCCGGCCTCGGTCTGGCCATGGCTGACCGCCTGGATGCCGGCGCGCACGATCTCCGCGATGAAGGCCGCGGTATAGGCGACGAGCGCGACGAGAAGCGCGACGAATTCGGGATTGACCGTCATGCCGCCCTGGAGGTTGAAGCGCCCCTGCACCGGATGGTCGAAGCTGATCGGCATGCCCGTGACGAGATAGGCAAGGAGCGGCAGCCCGAGGACCAGCCCCCACATGGCGGGCACAGTCGGGAACTGCTGGCCGGTCGCATCCTGGCGCTTGTGCGCCCAGGATCTCAGCACCAGGGCGGCGACGATGCCGACCACGAGCGCGATGCCGATGGCGCCCGCGCCATCGGCGAAGATGGGCTTGGGCAGCGTGACGCCGCGCCGGTTGATGAAGATCTCGCCGAAGACCGACAGCGAATTGCGCGGTTCCGGCATCACCGCCAGGACCGCCAGGTACCAGAACAGGATCTGGAACAGCAGCGGCAGGTTGCGGATGATCTCGACGTACCAGTAGGCGATCTTCGCCACCACCCAGTTGGGCGACAGGCGGGCAACGCCCACGACGAAGCCGAGCAGCGTCGCGAACACGATGCCGACCGCGGCGAGCAGCAGCGTATTGAGCAGGCCGACCACGAAGGCCCGGCCGTAACTCATCGCCTCGTTCCAGGGAATCAGCGCCTGCGAAATGCCGAAGCCGGCCGTATTCTCCAGGAAGCCGAAGCCGGAGGCGATCCGCTGGTTGGTCAGGTTGGTGACCGCGTTGGAAATGCCCTTGTAGGCGAGAAAGACCAGCAGCCCGAGCGCGATCGCCTGGAAGATGGTTCCTCTGATCTTGGGGTTGTTGAAAAACGCCGCTTTGGGCGCACTCACCCCGCGAGCCGGCAATGTGCCGTCCGTCATGTTCGCCGTCCCCTTCTGTCCTTCGGTGAGTGGCCCTTCCGGCGCCCGTCGAGCGGGCGCCGTGGACCGGTTGTCTTCACCGGTGACCGTCCCGGGATCGTGGACCCGGGACGTTTGTCATGTCCAGTCGTATTGTTCGGCAGCCGGCGACCGGATCATCGGCCCGGCCGCCGCCGGTGGGATCAGCGGATCGGCGGGGCGTATTGCAGGCCCCCCTTGTTCCACAGGGCGTTGAGGCCGCGGGCAATGCCGAGGCGGGTGTTCGGGCCGACATTGCGGTCGAACACCTCGCCGTAATTGCCGACATGCCTGACGATGCGCACCACCCAGTCCTTGGTCAGGCCCAGCGCCTCGCCGAAATTGCCCTCGGTGCCGACCAGACGCCGGATCTCGGGGTTGGCCGACTGCAGCATCTGCTCGATATTGGCCTTGCTGACCCCGAGCTCCTCGGCATTGACCTGGGCGAACAGCACCCATTTGACGATGTCGAACCACTGGTCGTCGCCGTGACGGACGACCGGCCCGAGCGGCTCCTTGGAGATGATCTCCGGCAGCACGATATGGTCGTCGGGCTTGGCGAGCTTCACGCGCTCGGCATAGAGGCCCGAGGCGTCCGTCGTGAAGGCGTCGCAGCGGCCGGCGTCATAGGCCTTCACGGTTTCGTCGTTGGTGGCGAAGACCACCGGCTCGTATTTGAGGTTGTTGGCCCGGAAGAAGTCGGCAAGGTTCAGCTCGGTCGTCGTTCCGGCCTGCACGCAGACCGAGGCGCCGGACAGCTCGCGCGCGCTCTTCACGTTGAGCGACTTGCGCACCATGAAGCCCTGGCCGTCGTAATAGTTGACGCCGGTGAAGTTGAGGCCGAGCGCGGTGTCGCGCTGGATCGTCCAGGTCGAGTTGCGCGCCAGCACGTCGATTTCACCGGCCTGCAGCGCGGTGAAACGGTCTTTTGCCGACAGCGGCACGAAGCGCACCTTGGTCGGGTCGTTGAAGATCGCGGCGGCGACCGCGCGGCAGAAGTCGACGTCGAGGCCGGTCCAGTTGCCCTGGCTGTCGGGCTGCGAGAAGCCCGCGAGGCCTTGCGTCACGCCGCATTGCACGAAGCCCTTCGCCTGCACGTTGCGCAGCGTGTTGCCCGCGGCGGGCGCTTGGGCCAGCGCGGCGCTGGACGAAAACCCGAGCACTGCGCCAAGCGCGAGGGCCGAGACGATCCGTTTCATGGTGGCAGCCTTTTCCGTCTTTGTTTGATCGATTGTTGGCATGCGCGAGCAGGCGGACGGCGCGTTTTTCCCCTCTGTACCGCCTGTGGCCCCGCAGGAAGCCGCCTGGCTTGCCAGGCAGCTCGCTTGGAGACCTCGCATTCCTGCATCTCAGGCCATCTCAGAACGGGGGTCAAGGCCTTGGCGGGGGCTTGACGCCTGCTTCCTTGGTCGAAGAAATGGCCGCCCATCCGTCCTGATGCGGGCCTTGCTCGCTCGATTTTGTCCCTGAAGCGAGGCGACTATGGCAGGCCCGTCCGACAGCAAGCGCTTTTCCGAACGCACCCGGCTCGTCCTCGGCGGCCGCGACCCGTCGGAGCAGTTCGGCTTCGTCAATACGCCGATCTATCGCGGCTCGACGGTGCTCTACCCGACCTATGAGGAGCTCAAGGCGCGCCGCCAGCGCTTCGTCTACGGCACCAAGGGCACGCCCACCACCGGCTCCCTGGAAAGGGCCTGGACCGAGCTTTCCGGCGCCGCCGGCACCGTGCTGGTGCCCTCCGGCCTCGCCGCCATCATGGTCGCGCTGCAGTCCTGCCTGAAGGCCGGCGACCATCTGCTCGTCACCGATTCCGTCTATCGCCCGACGCGCCAGTACTGCGACACCGTGCTCAGGCGCTTCGGCGTCGAGACGACCTATTACGACCCGCTGGTCGGCGCCGATATCGGTGCGCTGATGCGGCCGAACACGACCGCCGTCTTCACCGAGGCGCCGGGCTCGCAGAGTTTCGAGATGCAGGACATCCCGGCGATCGCCAAGGCCGCCCACGCCCGCGGCGCGGTGGTGCTGATGGACAATACCTGGGCCACCCCCCTGCTCTTTCCGCCGCATGAGCGCGGCGTCGACATCGCCATCGAAGCCGGCACCAAATATCTCGGCGGCCATTCCGACATCCTGATGGGCCTCGTCACGGCCAATGAGCGCTGCTGGCCGGCGCTGCGCGAAACCTTCGACGCCATGGCCATCCTGTCCTCGCCCGAGGACGTCTTCCTGGCGCTGCGCGGTCTGCGCACCATGCGCTTGAGGCTCGACGAAGCCGGCCGCCAGGGCATGGCCATGGCGACCTGGCTGGGCGAGCGGCCCGAGGTGAAGACCGTGCTGCATCCGGCCTTCCCGTCCCATCCCGGCCACGCGATCTGGAAGCGCGACTTCAAGGGCGCATCCGGCCTGTTCTCGGTCATCCTGCACCCGGTGTCGGAACAGGCGCTCGGCGCCTTCCTGGACGGGCTCGAACTGTTCGGCATGGGCTATTCGTGGGGCGGCTACGAGAGCCTGGTCGTGCCCTTCGACTGCTCGACCTACCGCACCGCGACGACCTGGAATCCCGGCGGCACGGCCTTGCGCTTCCAGATCGGCCTCGAGGACGTCGCCGATCTTCAGGCCGATCTCGCCGCCGGCTTCGCCCGCATGAAGGCAGCCGGCTGAGCCGGCGTCAGGGCACCAGCCAGGTGCCCTGCCACGCTGTTGCGGTGCGCACGAAACGGGCGCGCCGGTGGCCGGTCGCGTCGAGCGACAGCCAGTCGAGCCGATCGGCCGTGACGGTGACTGCGCCGAAATGGGCCGCGCCGGCGGCGATCTCGGCGGCCGTCCCGGGCAGACGATAGCTGCCGCCGCCGGCGATCGGCGTGCCCGGCCCGGGCATCACGCCATAGCCGGTGCGGCTGCTCGGCCGCGCCGTCTCCCAGGCCGAGCGCGCGTCTTCCTCCGCGATGCCGGCAATGACTGCCCTGCCAGCGAGCTGGACCTGAACCTTTCGCGCGGGATCGAAGAAGTGCACGGCCGTCCGCGGGTCGCCGGCGAGCTCGCCCGCCTTGGCCGATCTGAGGTCGGTATGGAAACGCACCGTGCCGGCAGCGGCATCGGCCGCCCGCAGCACCACGGTGCGCAGCCGCGGCGCGCCCTCGCCGTCCGCCGTTGCGATCGTCGGCGTATGGAACGGCGCCAGGCCGTCGGTGACGGCGGCGGCGATCAACGCCCAGGCTTCGCGCCGGAGCGCGTCGAGGTCGTCGCGCGCGGGAGCGATGCTCACGACCTGATGCGGCGGGCGAGCTGCCTGATGGCCGCCGCGACGCGCCGGCGCGGCATGGGGAAGGGTTCGCGACCCGGCCCGGGAGCGAAGACGAAGCCGCGGCGGGCGAACCAGTCGCGCGTCATGAGGGTGAACCAGGCGCCCCAGGCCGAACCGACGACGATGTCGGTGAAATAATGGGCGTCAACGACAATCCGGCTGACCGCGATGAGCGCCGCCAGGGCCACCAGCAGCCGGCGCCAGCGCGGGAACAGGCAGGCGAAGGCGACGGCGATGGCGAAGGCGGTCTGCGAATGGCCGGACGGGAAACTCGCAAAGGACGAGCTCCAGGCGGTCGGATCGAAATGCAGCGTGCCGAACTGCTCGAAATAGCGCGGGCGGGCCCGGCCGATCAGCCGCTTGACGATGGCGATGATCAGACCCGAGCCGCCGACCGCCGCCATCAGGAAGGCAAGGCGGGCGGCGAGCGCCAGCACGACCTTGTCGGCGAAGCCGCGGACCGGCGGCACGGCGAAGCCGATGACGACGAGCATGATGCCGGTCGGCCAGAGCAGCCAGCCGGACTTGCCGACATGGGTGATCAGCTCGAAAAGATCGGCAAGGCCGCCATGGATCCCGTGCTGGGCCTCCTGAACGACCGGATCGACATAGGCCATGCTGGCGAGGGCCAGAGCCGCGCCGATCAGCGTTGCCGCGACGCGGCTCGGCCAGTCCGGGAAGATGCGCAGAGCGGGCGTCGCGTTCGGCCGGATCGGCCGCCTGAGCCGGACAATGGCAAGGCTCAAGCCTTCGCGCACCGCCGCGAGGCGCGCCGACAGGCTGCGCGGCGGCGCGGCGAGCGTTGTGGCGGATGGCGTGTCGATCGGGCTCATCGTGCGTGCGGGCGGTCCGGCCCGCGTCCTCTTGCGGGAAATCTCCCTTAAGGCCATCGAGCCGGCATGTCACGCATCCGCCGCTGCGATCACGCCGTCATGATCGGCAGGCCGAACGGGTCACACCACCGCCCGGAGCGCCCGCTCCAGCATCTGCCGGCAGTCCTCGGCCTGCTGGCGCGAGGCCTTGCTGCGCAGGCGGCGCGACAGGTCGCGCAGATCGCGGATCGCGATGTCGACCGCCAGAAGCAGGTCGATCTCGCAGGCTTCCTCGGTGGCCTTGGGTCTCGGAGGGAACGGAATGATCTCGGCCACGCGATGCTCTCACGAATCACTGTCACTGCGGCCATGGCACCAGCGAAAGGTTAATTGAGCGCAAATAAGGCAGTCCGGCGGCCTCACGAGCAACCGTCAGGAGCCCGGCGACGACGCGGCCGGAAACAGAAAAGAGCCACGGCGTCAGCACCTTGCCGGCATCTCCTGAATCGCGATCACAGGCGGGCCAGCCGCCGGACCGCCTCTCCCTCACGGCCAGAGGCGCGTTCCCCGGGGCCTGGCGCGGCGCCTCATCACGATCGCGCGGAGCAGCCGTTTTTCGTGGGACGGCGGCGCAATCCGCAGTATAGAGCCGGCCGACACCCGAAAACCCTTTCTGAACGGACCCCGTCCCGCATGATCGGAATTGCCTCGCTCGTCGGCTTCGTCTCGACCATTCCCCTGGCGAACTGGCTCATCGGCAATGTCGGCACGACCTGCGTGCCGAACGGCCCCTGCATCATTCCCGTCGGCTTCGGCCTGATGGCGCCGAGCGGCGTCCTGATGGTCGGTCTCGCGCTCGTCCTGCGCGACGTCGTCCAGCGCACGCTCGGCCTCGGCTGGTCGCTCGCGGGCGTCATCTGCGGCGCGGTCTTCTCCTGGTTCGTCGCGCCACCCGCGCTCGCGCTCGCCTCCGGCGCCGCCTTCCTGTTCTCCGAGCTGGCCGACACGGCGGTCTATACACCGCTCGCGCGCCGCCGGCTGATCCCGGCGGTGATCGCCTCGAGCGTCGTCGGCACCGCCATCGACAGCACCCTGTTCCTGTGGCTCGCCTTCGGCTCGGTCAGCCTTCTGCCCGGCATGGTGCTGGGCAAGGTCTGGATGGTCGCGGCGGCGACCCTGGTGCTGTGGCTGACCCGCCGCCGGCTGGACGCGGCGACCGCCCGCTGATCATGTCGAAAAGTACCGGCCGGACCTAGCGTCAGGCCCGCCTGCCCTGCTATGCGAGCCTCACGGCAGGTCAACATGCCCTGGGGACGCCATGACTGATACTCTGGCCTTGGCTCGGGTGATCTTCGACGCGCGGTTCGCGGATGACGAGCCCCCGCGCGCGCCGACCTTCGACGGCCTGTCCGCGGCCGAGCAGGCGGTCTGGATCCGCTGCGCCGAAGCGGCGGCCAGGTTCGTCCGCGCCAACAAGACCGAAAAGTCGAAGGATCCGGCCGCTGCGAGGATCCAGCATCTCGAGGAGGTCGTACGCAGGTTCCGCGAGCTCTGCCGCGAGGCCGAGGCCGCCGCCGGACACGACGTCCATCCCTGACCGCAGGGGGCGCCTTGCGGAACCCGGACGATGCGGGCCGCGTTGACAACCGTCGGGGTTCGCGAAAGGAGCCGGTCATGACCGACAAGTCCGAACGGCTGTTCGATATCGACAATCGTATCGCGGCGGTGATGCAGCAGCTCGGCGAGTTGATCGAGCGCTCCCAGGCGATCACCGATGCCGCCGCCGAAGCCGATCTGATGCGCGAGATCGAGGATCGCGAGACGCAGCTCACGGCGCTGCGCGAAATGCGCGAGGCGCTGGCGGAAACCGCGGACTGACCGGCGCCGCGGTGCTGCCACCGGCGCGGCCGGCGCGAGCCGCCCGCCCGGCACCGCGTTCCAAATGCGCCCACGTCCCGCAGGCCGCGCACAAGGCAGCCGCGATGCCGGGGCGAGTGAATGGCCACGCCTTCGGCGGTGGCCATCCTCGGCATCGCATGCCCTCAGGCCATCGCCTCCAGATCGATGCCGTTGCCGACCCTGGCCGGGGGCCTCATCACGCCCGGAAGTCCGCCTTCCAGTCCGCGATAGACGTCGAGATAGTCGCGCGCCATCCGCTCGGCCGTGAAGCGCTCCTCGAAAGCGGCGCGCACCTCTGCTCGATCGATGAGGTCGACACGGCGGGCTGCGGCGGCGGCCTCGTCGACATTGCTGACGATGAAGCCGGAGACCCGTTCGTCGATCACCTCCGGCACCGACCCGTTGCGAAAGGCAATGACCGGAGTGCCGCAGGCCATCGCTTCGATCATGACGAGGCCGAACGGCTCCGGCCAGTCGATCGGGAACAGCAGGGCGCTCGCCTCACCGAGGAATGTTGCCTTGTCGTGCTCGTTGATCTCGCCGACAAATTCGACATTGGGATGCGAGGCCAGCATCGGCCGGATCGTCCCGTCCCAATAGGCCTCGTCGGCTTTGTCGATTTTGGCTGCGATCTTCAGCTTCATGCCGGCGCGGGCGGCGATCTCGATCGCGCGATCCGGGCGTTTCTCGGGTGAAATCCGGCCGAGGAAGGCGAGATAGCCCTCCTTCGGGTTGGCGCTGAACGGCAGCAGGTCCTCGGGCAGGCCGTGATGGACCGTCGCCGCCCAATTGGCGAAGGCGAGCGGGCGGCGCTGGCTGTCGGATATCGAGACCAGAGGATATCGCGGAAAGGCCGCGTAGAAGGGTGGCAGATCCGGCAGGTCGAGCCGTCCATGCAGCGTCGTGACCATCCGGCCGAGCGAGGCGGCGAGCGGATAATGCATCAGGTCGATATGGAAGTGCAGCACGTCGAACTCGTCGGCGCAGCGCCGGACCTGTTCCAGCATCAGCATGTGATAGGGAAGCGGGTCCCGGACCGATGGATTCAGCCGCAAGGCCATGTCGCAGCACGGAACGAGCTTGGCTTTCGTTCGCGAGTCGCCACTCGCAAACAGCGTGACGTCGTGCCCCAGCCGAACGAGCTCCTCGGTCAGATAGGATACGATCCGCTCGGTGCCGCCGTAGAGCCTTGGCGGGCAGCGCTCGGCGAGCGGCGCGATCTGGGCAATCTTCATCGGCAAAACCTCCTCGTTTGAGCAAAGCGTTGACAATGAACGCGGTCCGGAAAGGCCTGGTGGCCGCCGGCATGGGCGCGGCCGCCTTGCCATGTCTCCGTCGCTTGGCTTCCGGCCGACGATCGAGGCCCGACTGCGGCGATCCCTTGGGGGCCGCGCCGGTGACGATCGCCATGGGCAAGACGACAGCCGTCGCGACGAGCAAGAACCTCCTCCGTTCGCGATGTCATGAAGATGCGCGGGGACAGGAAGCCCGCTCATCGTCACGGAGCTAGGAACGGCTGCCCTGCCCTTCAAGGGTGACGCGCAAGGAGATCGACGGCCGTGCCGCGCCCACGGCGCAGCGCGGAAAAGGCGCTGGCCTGGCCGCTGTTCTGGCGCGATCGGCAGGGCGCCGCAGGCGGCATCGGCGGGCGCCGGAATCCGTCATTAGCTAGCTATTTCAACATGGTAGCACTCATTCAAAAAAAGTTCCGCCGGCCTCTTGAAGGCCAAAATGAGGCAAACCAAATCATCCGCCGGGCACGGCGTCCCGGCGCCGCGGAAAACCGCCGCGAGCCGCCTCGGGACGCCGGCCCGCCTTGACCTGTGACAGACCTGAACACTGGAGGAACTCATGAAGTTTCGGCCACTGCACGATCGCGTCGTCGTGAGGCGCATCGACGCGGAGGGGAGGACCAAGGGCGGGATCATCATTCCCGACACCGCCCAGGAGAAGCCGCAGGAAGGAGAGGTCGTCGCGGCCGGGCCGGGCCGCCACGACGAACAGGGCAAGCTCATTCCGCTCGACGTCAAGGTCGGCGACCGCGTCCTCTTCGGCAAATGGAGCGGGACCGAGGTCAAGATCGACGGCGAGGATCTGCTGATCGTCAAGGAGAGCGACATTATGGGCGTGGTCGAGGCGGCCGCGACCTTCAAGAAGGCCGCCTGAAGGGGCCTTTCCATCTGACCGACCTGAAACCTCAAGTCTGAAGGAGTGAGGAATCATGGCTGCGAAGGACGTCAAGTTTTCGCAGGACGCGCGCGAGCGGATGCTGCGTGGTGTCGACACGCTGGCCAACGCCGTGAAGGTGACGCTGGGTCCCAAGGGCCGCAACGTCGTGATCGAGAAGTCGTTCGGTGCTCCCCGCATCACCAAGGACGGCGTCACCGTCGCAAAGGAGATCGAGCTTTCCGACAAGTTCGAAAATATGGGCGCGCAGATGGTGCGCGAAGTTGCCGCCAAGCAAGCCGATGCGGCGGGCGACGGCACCACGACGGCAACGGTCCTGGCTCAAGCGATCGTCCGCGAAGGCGCCAAGGCTGTCGCCGCGGGCATGAACCCGATGGACCTGAAGCGCGGGATCGACCTTGCGGTGCAGGCGGTGACGAAATCCCTCAGTGACCATTCCAAGACGATCACCGGCTCGGAGGAGGTCGCCCAGGTCGGCACCATCTCCGCCAATGGCGATCGCACGATCGGCGAGATGATCGCCGAGGCGATGAAAAAGGTCGGCAAGGAGGGCGTCATCACGGTCGAGGAGGCCAAGACGGCCGAGACGGAGCTCGACATCGTCGAGGGCATGCAGTTCGACCGCGGCTATCTCTCACCCTATTTCGTCACCAACGGCGAAAAGATGACCGTCGAGCTCGAGGATCCCTACATCCTGATCCACGACAAGAAACTCACGGGCCTCCAGACGCTGCTGCCTCTGCTGGAGGCGGTGGTCAAATCCGGCAAGCCGCTGCTGATCGTGGCCGAAGACGTCGAAGGCGAAGCTCTCGCCACGCTGGTCGTCAACAAGCTCCGCGGCGGGCTCAAGATCGCCGCCGTGAAGGCTCCGGGCTTCGGCGATCGGCGCAAGGCGATGCTCGAAGATATCGCGATCCTGACCGGAGGCACCGCGATCAGCGAGGACCTCGGCATCAAGCTCGAAAACGTCACGCTCGACATGCTCGGCCGCGCCAAGCGCGTGCGCATCGAGAAGGAGAACACCACCATCGTCGACGGGATGGGCTCCAGAGCCGACATCGACGCGCGGATCGCACAGATCAAGGCGCAGATCGAGGAGACGACCTCCGACTACGATCGCGAGAAGCTCCAGGAGCGGCTGGCGAAGCTCGCCGGCGGGGTCGCTGTCATCCGTGTCGGCGGCGCGACCGAGGTCGAGGTCAAGGAAAAGAAGGACCGCGTCGACGACGCCCTGAACGCCACGCGCGCCGCGGTGGAGGAAGGCATCCTGCCGGGCGGCGGCGTTGCGCTGCTGCGCGCGATCAAGGCGCTGGAGGGCCTTGCGCCGGCCAGCGACGATCAGCGCACCGGCATCGACATCGTCCGCCGGGCCATCAGCGCCCCCGCCAAGCAGATCGTCGAGAATGCTGGAGAGGATGGCGGTGTTGTCATCGGCAAGCTGCTGGAGGCGACCGACTATGCCTGGGGCTATGACGCGCAGACGGGCGAATATCGCGATCTGGTCAAGGCCGGCATCATCGACCCGACCAAGGTCGTGCGCACGGCGATCCAGGATGCCGCCTCCGTCGCTGGCCTGCTGATCACGACCGAGGCCATGATTGCCGACCTTCCGAAGAAGGACACGGTTCCGGCGGCAGCCGCAGCCGGCGGCATGGACTATTGATGCGTTGCGGGCGTCGCGTTTCGCGGCGCCCCTTCCCCGGCCAGGCCGGCCGCGGCGTCAATTCGTTGATATTTCCAAGGAATGGCGATCCCGGCAGGACTCGAACCTGCGACCAACAGCTTAGAAGGCTGTCGCTCTATCCAACTGAGCTACGGGACCGGATCATGCGATCGGCCGGCTGCGGGCCGCGCCCAAGGGCGCGGGCCCATGGAAGCTCAGACCCGTCAGTGGGTCCAGGTTCCGATGCGGTTGAACTTGAAATTGTCCGAATAGGCCGCCGTGCGCCGCTTCGGCGTATCAGTCTCGAACACCTCGTAGGCCAGGCCGTTCTTCTCGGCATAGGCGATGGCGTCTTCCTTGGTCTCGAAGGTCAGACGCACCTGCTGGCGCATGTCGGTCGAGCTCGTATAGCCCATCAGCGGCTCGACCACGCGCGGCGCCTCCGGCTCGAAATCGAGCCGCCAGTCGTGGGTCTTGGCCTGACCGGACTGCATCGCGGTCTTGGCGGGTCGATAGATGCGGGCCACCACGTGAACGCCTCCTCAAGTGGGCCGGGAATGGTCGGGGCGACTGGATTCGAACCAGCGACCTAGAGTACCCAAAACTCTCGCGCTACCAGGCTGCGCTACGCCCCGACGCGCCCCTCGCAATAGCCGAGGCACCCGGCCGCGGCAAGCGGCCTTGCCCGGCTTTGTTAAAGCTCAGCTTCTGAAGAAAGGGTGGATGACGCGGTCGCCTGGGGCGATGCCGAGCCGCTGGCAGGTGCCGCCGGCAACCTCCAGCACCGCCTTGACCGGCCCGCGCGACGAAATGGTCGCCTCCGAAAACGGCGTCGTGTTCTCGGCAATATGGCGGATCGTGCCGTTCGCCCGGATGAACACCATGTCGAGCGGGATATAGGTATTCTTCATCCACATCGACACGTCGGTCTCGCCGGCAGCGAAATCGAACAGCATGCCGCCATCGGCTGGCAGCGACCGGCGGAACATCAGGCCGCGGGCCCGCGTCTCCGGCGTATTGGCGATCTCCACCTCGAACGCGTGCCTGCGGCCCGAGCGCATGACGATCTCGAGCCGATTCACGGCGGCGCTCATCGCGCGCGCGGTGATGGGCGCGGCGATGAGGCCCGCGCCCGCCGCCAGCAGCATTCGGCGATCAATCGTCATGAGGCAACCTCGCATAGGCTCTCAGTGCGAGGCCGGGAAAGGCGCCCCGTCCGGACGGACTTCCGCGGCCATCAGACCCTTGGAGCCGTCACCATAACGCACCAGAACCCACTGGCCCGGTCGCAATTCCGTGAGCCCGTAGCGGCGCAGCGTTTCCATGTGCACGAAGATGTCGGGCGTGCCGGGGCCGCGCGACAGGAAGCCGAAGCCGCGCAGGCGGTTGAACCACTTCACCTCGGCCCGCTCCAGGCCGCTCGTCGGCGTCACCGAGACATGGGTGCGTGCCGGCGGCAGCTGCGAGGGATTCACCGCCGTCGAATCGTCCATCGACAGGACGCGGAAGGTCTGCATGCCGCGCTGGCGCATGGTCGCCTCGACCACGATCCGCGCACCTTCATAGGCCGTCTGAAAACCGTCGCGGCGCAGGCTGGTGACGTGCAGCAGCACGTCGGCACCGCCGCCGTCCGGCACGATGAAACCGTAACCCTTGGCCACATCGAACCATTTGATCGTGCCGGAGATTTCGACGAGATCCGCCGGCACCTCGTCGACGGCCGGCTGGCCAGCCCCCCGCACGTGAAGGTTGTTCTTGCCACCCTGGCCGTCCGGATCGGAACCGTCCGAGGTCATCACGCTCACCGCCGCTCTGTCGGGACCCTGCCCCGAGGTCCCACTTCGTCTGATTCTCTAAGAAAAGGATAACATCGCGCTTGGTTCAGCAAAGCCATAAAATCAGCGGGCGGCGGGATTGCGAACATATTTGGCGGGTGCTTGCAGCGCCATGGCTCAGCCGGGACCTGCAATACCGAGCCGCTCGACCACAGATTGCAGCACCGTGCCGATATCCGCTGCGATCACCCGGTCCGCCAGCCCGTCGAGCGGCGTATCCTCACGGTTGAGGATGACCAGCCGCGCACCCGCGCGCTTGGCCGCGACCGGCAGCCCTGCAGCAGGGTGGACGACGAGCGAGGAACCGATCGCGATGAACAGATCCGCCTCCACCGACCAGTCGAGCGCGCGCCGCATCTCGGCTTCCGGCATGGCCTGCCCGAACGAGATGGTGGCGGATTTCACCGGGCCGCCGCAGGCGCTGCAGTCGGGCGCCTCGCCGCCAGCCGCCTCGAACGCCTCGCGAACCCAGCCAAGCTCGTAGCGGCGCGCGCAATGAAGGCAGGTCGCATAGGTGCCGTTGCCGTGCAGCTCGATCAGCCGCTCGCCGGGCACGCCGGAGTCCTGATGCAGATTGTCGATGTTCTGCGTGACGATGCCGCGCAGCCGGCCGGTCGCGACCATTGCTGCCAGCGCGCGGTGGCCGCGTCCCGGCACGGCCGCCTTGAAGCTCTCGTCCATCGCGAATTTGCGCCGCCAGGCTTCGCTGCGGGCCGCCCGGCTCGTCACAAAGGCGTCGAAGGGGATGGGCTTGTTGCGCGTCCACAATCCACCGGGCGAACGAAAATCCGGAATTCCGCATTCCGTCGACAGCCCCGCACCGGTAAAAGCGAGCGCACGGCTGGATTGTTCGACGAGGCTTGCCAGATCGTTCGCCGCCGTCTTCAACTCCGCGTCCATTCCACACTCCAAGCGCCAGATCAAAGGACGGTCACATGCGTTATCTTCACACCATGGTTCGCGTCACCGACCTCGACCAGTCGCTCGACTTCTACTGCAACAAGCTCGGCCTTGTGGAGGTCCGCCGGATCGACAACGAGAAGGGCCGCTTCACCCTCGTCTTCCTTGCCGCCCCCGAGGACAAGGCCCAGGCCGAGGCCGATGCCGCCGCCGGCCGCCGTGGCGGCGCGCTGGTCGAATTGACCTACAACTGGGACCCGGAAGTCTATACCGGCGGCCGCAGCTTCGGCCACCTCGCCTATGAGGTCGACGACATCTACGCGACCTGCGACAGGCTGCAGAAGGCCGGTATCGTGATCAACCGGCCGCCGCGTGACGGTGTCATGGCCTTCGTCCGCTCGCCCGACAACATCTCGATCGAACTCCTGCAGAAGGGCGCCGCCAAGGCGCCCGCGGAGCCCTGGGCCTCCATGCCGAACACCGGAGCCTGGTGACCCCTTGTTCGCCTTGAATCCGCAAGTCGTCGACACGGGCACGCCGCCGATTCCGGCGGCGCGCGCCTGGATGACCCGCTATGACGGCGCCTTCGGCGCGCCGATCGACCTGTCGCAGGCGGCGCCCGGCTCGGCGCCACCCCGTGCCCTGCTC
>NZ_JAPSET010000004.1:0-215679 GCF_026847585.1 Phreatobacter sp. AB_2022a | reverse complement strand
ATCCAAGACCCGGTCGAACTTGGAAGCGAGGCGCGCGCGTCGGCAAGACTCATGGGTGGCCGTCCAGCAAGAACCGGAGCCAAGTCTTAACGAGCCGGGCTTAAGGAGCTGTTGCCGGGCCTGCCGCACCGTAAACGGCGTCGGCGCGCGCTTCGAAGGCCTCGGCGAAACGCCGGAACGCCGCGTCGAACACGGCTCCCATCACCAGGGCCAGGGCGCGGCTGCGGAATTCGTAGTCGATCGAGAAGCTGACCACGGTCGCTTCGCCGTCGGACGAAAAGCGCCAATGGTTCTCCAGCCGCGAGAACGGCCCGTCGAGATATTCGGCGAGGATATGCAGGCGTGGCCGATCCAGCGTCACGCGGCTGGTGAAGCTCTCGCGCAGCATCTTGTAGGCGACGGTCATATCCGCCACCAGGATCTCGACGCCGCCGTCGCCGGCATTGACGCGCCGCCTGACGCGCAGCTGCTGGCACAGCGGCACGAATTCCGGATATTTCTCGACATCGGCGACGAGGTCGAACATTTCCGCGGGTTTGTGGGCCACCCGCCGCTCGGTCTTGAAGATCGGCATGGCGTCAGGCTCCCGCGCCGGCCGGCACCGGCTCCGCCAGGTCGCCGGCCAGGCAGGCATTGGCCTGCCGCCGGGACGTGAAGGCGACGAGGTGCTGATCCGTCCTCAGCCCCTGGACATAGGCGACGAGCTTCGGGCGCTGCTCGCGGCGATAGGTCCAGACGTAGCGCAGAAAGGCCCAGTCGACCCGTTCCGGGCACCCCGGCGCCATTTCCGGCCGCACCTGGCCATAGCTCGACACGATCCGGCGCATGATCCCCGCGAGGCAGGCGATGCGCGGCAGGTCGAACCAGAACACCGTGTCGGCGCGCGCGCGGCGCAGCTCCCCCGCTCCGTGCCTGATATAGTTGCCGTCGATGACCCAGGCGTCCTGCGCGGCGACCTCGGCCATGGCGGCGGAGAAGGCCGGCATGTCCGGCTCGCGCCAGCCCGGCTGCCAGAACAGCGCGTCGATCGAGACGTAGGGCAGCGCCAGCCGCTCGGCCAGCGCCCGCGCAAATGTTGTCTTGCCCGAGCCCGAACAGCCCATCACCAATATGCGCTGCATGGCCGGGCCGCCGCTCAGCGGCCGAGCTTGGCGAAGCGAGCCGCCTTCAGCCGGGCGAAATCCTCGCCGGCGTGATGCGAGGAGCGGGTCAGCGGGCTCGACGACACCAGCAGGAAGCCCTTGGCATTGGCGATGGTTTCGAAGCCCTTGAACTCGTCCGGCGTCAGGAAGCGCACCACCTCGTGGTGCTTGCGCGTCGGCTGCAGGTACTGGCCGATGGTCAGGAAATCGACCTCCGCCGAACGCAGGTCGTCCATCAGCTGCAGCACCTCGTTCCGCTCCTCGCCGAGGCCGACCATGATGCCGGATTTCGTGAAGATCGAGGGATCGAGCTCCTTGACCCGCTGCAGCAGGCGGATCGAGTGGAAATAGCGCGCGCCCGGCCGGACCTTGAGATATTTCGACGGGACGGTTTCGAGGTTGTGGTTGAACACGTCGGGCCGTGCCGCGACCACCACTTCCAGCGCGCCGTCCTTGCGCAGGAAATCCGGCGTCAGGATCTCGATCGTGGTCTTCGGCGAGCGTGCGCGGATCGCGTGGATCACCTTGGCGAAATGGTCGGCGCCGCCATCGGCGAGATCGTCGCGGTCGACCGAGGTGATCACGACATGTTCAAGGCCGAGCTTCTCGACGGCGATGGCCGTGTGTTCCGGCTCCAGAGGGTCGAGCGCCCCGGGCATGCCGGTCTTGACGTTGCAGAACGAACAGGCGCGCGTGCAGGTGTCGCCCATGATCATGAAGGTGGCGTGCTTCTTTTCCCAGCATTCGCCGATATTCGGGCAGCCGGCCTCCTCGCAGACGGTGACGAGGCCGTTTTCCTTCACGATCCGGTGCGTCTCGGCCCATTTGGGCGAGCCGGGCGCCTTGACGCGAATCCAGTCCGGTTTGCGCTGGATCGGCTGGTCCGGCCGATGCGCCTTCTCCGGATGTCGCGGACGAATGTCCTGCTTCAGGGTATCGATCAGCGTGGCCATGGCTCGTTCCGACGCGGCTATCGTACTGTCATTAGGCGGCTTGGCCGCCATTTCGCAAGGCCCAGCCATCGCCCCTGCCCTGCGAGCGCCGGCCTGCCGCTGGGTCAGGCCGGACGCTGCTTGGGATCGAAGGCGGCGATGAAGCCGATCAGTGCCGCAACCGCAAGCCCCATATCCGTGGTGGCAGCGAATTCGAGGGGATTGTGGCTGATGCCGTCGCGGCAGCGCACGAACAGCATGGCGAAATCGGTCAGCTTGCTCATCGACTGCCCGTCATGGCCGGCGCCCGAGACCAGCCGCGGCGCCGGCAGGCCGAGCCGCTCCAGGCTGGCCGCCAGTCCCTCCTGCAGCCAGGGCGCGCAGGCCGCCGTCGGGCAGTCGTGATAGGTGTCGAAGCCGACCGTGCAGCCGCGCGCCGCGGCGATCTCCTCGCAGCGCGCCATGAAGGTCGCGAGCGCCGCGTGGCGCGGCGCATCCGAGGCGGCCCGGAGGTCGAGCACGAAATCGACGCCATCAGGCACGACATTGGCCGCGCCCGGCATGACCTTCAGCGTGCCGACGGTCGCCACCATCGCCGCTTCGGGATGCGCCTTCGCGATCGCCTCGGCCGCCACCACCATCTCGCTCGCCGCGACCAGCGCGTCGCGGCGCAGCGTCATCGGCACGGTGCCGGCATGGCCGGCCATGCCGCGCACCGCCACGCGCGTACGGAACTGGCCGGCGATCGACGTGACGATGCCGAGCGGCGCGCCCTGATGCTCGAGCACCGGCCCCTGCTCGATGTGAACCTCGACATAGGCCAGGGCTTCTTCCGGTGTCAGCGCCGCGCCGCCAGCCGCGTCGGGATCGAGGCCGTAGTCGCGCATCGCCGTCGCCAGCGCGACGCCGTCCGCATCCGTGCCGGCGAGCCAGCGCTGCTCGAAATTGCCGGCGAGCGCCGCCGAGGACGACAGGACCGTCGGAAAGCGGCTGCCCTCCTCGTCACCGAAGGCCAGCACGTCGATCGCGAAATCGAACCGCTTGTCGGCGTCGCGGAAGTGTTCGACCGCGAGGATGCCGGCCACCACGCCGAACATGCCGTCATATTTGCCGGCATTGATCACCGTATCGATATGCGACCCGATCAGGAGGCGCGGCACCCGGTTCGCGCCGTCGGTGCCGCCGGCGCGCGCATAGTGGCCGCGGACGGTGGCGAGCTGGTCCTCGCTGACCGCCATGCCGGCCTCGGCCATCCACTGGCCGACGAGATGCGCGGCCCGCCGGTGCTCTGGGGTGAGGAAGCGCCGGGTCAGCCGGTCGGCATCCTCGGAAATGGCCGCCAGTTCCTCCAGCATGGCCTCGGCACGTTCGCCGAGCCGCTCGATCTCGGCCGGGGTCATCGCGCACCCGCCAGGAAGGCGCCGAGCGCGGCCCGCTCGGCATCGGTCATGCCGGTCTCGTTGCCGAGCGGCATGGCTTTGGACTGGACGGACTGCTGCACGATGGCTCCTGAAAAACGCCTGAGGTCTGCGGCCGTCTCCAGGGTGACGCCTTTTGGCGCTTCGGTGAAGCCCGGATGTCGCGGCTGGCGCGCATGGCACGCGGCACAATGCCGCGCCGCGATGTCCAGGGCCTGCAGCTCGGTCACCGTGCCGGCGCTGCCGAGGTCGAGCCTTGGCCGTTCGGCCGTCACGAAGACCATGGCGACCAGCGCGATCGCCGCGACCGGCACCGCCCAGCCGTAACGCTGCCAGGGATCCCCCGCCTCGTGCCGGTTGATCGTGTGCTGCACCAGCGCGCCGCAGACGACGACGAGGGCGACGATCAGCCAGGACGCGGGATGGCCGTACAGCATCGGATAATGGTTCGACACCATCATCAGGAGCACCGGCAGCGTCAGGTAGTTGTTGTGGGTCGAGCGGGTCTTGCCGATCTTGCCGTATTTCGGATCCGGCTTGCGGCCGGCGATCAGGTCCGCCACCACGATCTTCTGGTTGGGAATGATCACCAGGAAGACGTTGGCCGCCATGATCGTGCCGATGAAGACGCCGACATGGATGAAGGCGCCGCGACCGGAAAAGACGTGGGTGAAGCCCCAGGCGGCCGCCACGATCAGCAAGAAGACGACGACCGACAGCAGCGCCGGCCGCTCCGCCAGCGGCGAGCGGCAGAGCGCATCATAGACGAGCCAGCCGCCGACGATCGCGCCGAGCGACAGGCCGATCGCCTGCCAGGGCTGGAGCGCCGCCACCGTCGGATCGATCAGGAAGCCACGGGCATTCCAGTAATATTGCACGACCAGCAGCACGAAGCCGGACGTCCAGGTGAGATAGGCGGCCCAGCGGTGCCAGATGAGGTCGGGCGGCAGGTCGGCCGGCGCCACCAGATATTTGCCGACCTGGTAGAAGCCGCCGCCATGCACCTCCCAGGCGCTGCCGTCCGGCCCGGCCGCCCCCGGCGCCTTGGCCTTCAGCTGGTAGTCCAGCGACATGAAATAGAAGCTGGTGCCGATCCAGGTGATGCCGACCGTCATATGAAACCAGCGCGACAGCAGATTGAGCCAGTCGGCGGCAAGGGCGAGGTCCATGGTGGATCCGGGCTGTCAGGAGCTGCGGGAGCGGGTGGGACGGCGGCCGCGGACCGGCGCGACGGCGGCTTTCGTCCGCGCCTCGGCGATCAGCAGGCATTCGGCCGCGATGGCGGCGGCGATCACCGGCGGCTCCTTGCCGCCGATGCCCGGCAGCCCGAGCGGGCAGCGCAGCGCCGCGATCCGGGAGGCCGGCACGCCGCGGCCGGCGAGCTGCCGGGCGAAACGGGCCCGCTTGGTGGCCGATCCGATCAGTCCGACCCCGGCGACCGGCGCACACATGAGCGCCGCCTCGACGATGTCGAGATCCAGCGCGTGGCTATGGGTCATGACGAGCACCTCGGCGCCGGCCGGCGCCGCCGCCAGCACCGCATCGGCCGACGCCGCGGTCGTCGTGACATTGGCGGGAATCGCCGCCGGAAAGGCGCCGGGGCGGCTGTCGCACCAGACGACGCGGAACGGCAGCGGCGCGAGCGCCAGCACCAGGGCGCGTCCGACATGGCCCGCACCGAACAGCAGGATGCTCGGCGGCCGTTCACCGAACCGCTCGCCCGCCATGCCCGCCGCCGGGGCGGCGCCCGGCTTCAGGATGCGCCGGACCGTCCGGCCGCCGGCAGGCCGGTCGATGGCCGTCCCGAAGGGCCCTGCGCGCTCGGCCGCGGCAAGCGCGGCGATCTCCGTGCGGTCGCGCCGGTCGAAGGTTTCGATGGCCAATGCCACCCGGCCGCCGCAGCACTGGCCGAGATCCGGCCCGAGCACCTGGTCGACCAGCATGGTCGCCCGTTCGGCCCTTGCCAGCATGGCCTGGGCCCGCGCCAGCGCCTGCCATTCCAGGGCGCCGCCGCCGATCGTGCCGTGAAAGGCCCCGTCCGGCCGGACGATCATGCATGTTCCCGCTTCCCGCGGGGTCGAGCCCACGGCGCTGACGACGCTGACGAGGGCGCAGGCGCCGTGCGCCTCGACCATCGCTTCGATCCGCGGCCAGACCTCCATCGGGCGCCTCCCCCGGCTCAGCGCCCGCCTGCGGCGCGCTGGGCCTCGCAGGCGAACAGGATGGCCTCGGGCGTGGCTGGGGCGTCGAGCGCCACCGCATGTCCGGGATTGAGCGCATGCACGGCATCGCCGATCGCCGAGAACACCGCGTTGGCGAGCATCAGCGGCGGTTCGCCGACCGCCTTCGAGCGGTAGATCGTCTCCTCGCGATTGGCCCGGTCGAAAAAGGCGACGCGGAAGTCGGCCGGCACGTCGCGCGCCGTCGGAATCTTGTAGGTCGACGGCGCATGGGTCCGCAGCCGGCCCTTGGCATCGAAGACGAGTTCCTCGGTCGTCAGCCAGCCCAGACCCTGCACGAAGCCGCCCTCGATCTGGCCGATATCGATGGCCGGGTTCAGCGACCGGCCGACATCGTGCAGGATGTCGACCCGGTCGAGGCTGAACTCGCCGGTCCAGCTGTCGATCGTCACCTCGCAGCAGGCCGCGCCGTAGGCGAAATAGAAGAACGGGCGGCCGGTGCCCTTCGGCCGATCCCAGGTGATCTTGGGCGTCGCATAGAAACCCGCCGCCGACAGATGCGTGCGCGCCAGATAGGCCTTCTTCACCACTTCGGCGAAGCCTGCCTCGTGCTCGCCCGAGCTGACGCGGTCGTCGCGGAAAACGATGCTGCCGACCGGCACCTGCCAGTCGCGGGCGACGAATTCGGCGAGGCGCGCCTTGATCTCGGCGGCGGCGTTGCGCGCGGCCATGCCGTTCATGTCGGTGCCGGAGGAGGCGGCAGTCGGCGAGGTATTCGGCACCTTGCCGGTATGGGTGGCGGTGATTCTCACCCGGTCGAGCGCGATGCCGAACTCCTCGGCCACCACCTGCGCCACCTTGACGAACAGCCCCTGCCCCATCTCGGTGCCGCCGTGGTTCAGGTGCACCGAGCCGTCCTGATAGACATGGATGAGCGCGCCGGCCTGATTGAGGAATGTGGTGGTGAAGGAGATGCCGAACTTGACCGGCGTCAGCGCCAGCCCCTTCTTCAGCACGCGGCTCGACGCGTTGAAGGCGGCCAGCTCAGTGCGGCGCTCGCGGTAGCGGGCGCCCGCCTCGAGCGCGCGCATGATCTCGCCGGCAATATTGTCCTCCACCGCCATGCCATAGGGCGTGACGTTGCGCTCGCCGACGCCGTAGAGGTTGCGATAGCGCACGTCGAGCGGATCGAGCTTCAGGCTCCAGGCGATCCGGTCCATCAGCCGCTCGGCGAACAGCATGCCCTGCGGCCCGCCGAAGCCGCGAAACGCCGTGTTCGACACGGTATTGGTCATCATCCGGCGCGAATGGATGGCCACGACCGGATAGAAATAGGCGTTGTCGGCGTGGAACATCGTCCGATCGTTGATCGACGACGAGAGATCGTGGCTGTAGCCGCAACGGCTGGCGAAATCGACCGCCACCGCCTGTACCTGCCCGTCCAGATCATGGCTGCAGCGATAGTCCGCCCTGAAGTCGTGGCGCTTGCCGGTCATGACGAAATCGTCGTCGCGGTCGAGCCGCAGCTTGCAGGGCCGGCCGGTCCTCCAGGCCGCGAGCGCCGCCATGGCGGCCCAGCCGCTCGCCTGGCTCTCCTTGCCGCCGAAGCCGCCGCCCATGCGCCGCACCTCGACCGCGACCTGGGCATCGGCCAGACCGAGGACACGCGCGACGACGTGCTGCACTTCGCTCGGATGCTGCGTCGAGGACTGCACCACCATGCCGCCGCCCTCCTCCGGCACGGCGAGAGCCGCCTGGCCCTCGAGGTAGAAATGCTCCTGGCCGCCGATCCGCAAGGTTCCGTCGAGCCGGCACGGGCCTTCGGCGAGAGCCGCCTCGGCATCGCCTCGCCGGAACGCATAGGCCTCCATGATGTCGGCGCCGGCCTCCAGCGCGTCGTCGACGGAGACGATCGGAGCGGTTTCCTCGATCTCGATGACGGCGCGGCGCGCAGCCCGCCGGGCCGCATCACGCGACGTCGCCACCACGGCGAAGACGACCTGGCCATGGAAGGCCACCGCGTCTGAGGCAAAGAGCGGATCGTCGCCCGCCACGGGACTGACATCGTTGCGCCCGGGAACGTCTCGCGCCGTCAGCACCGCGACCACGCCGGGCGCGGCCGCGACCGCCGCGAGATCGAGCCTGCGGATCGGCCCGCGCGCCGCCGGCGAGCCGCCCGGCGCGACGTGCAGCGTGCCCTCCGGCTCCCTGATGTCGTCGATATAGGGCGCCGAGCCCTGCACATGGCGCTCGGCGGCGTCATGCTGCAGCGAGCGGTGGACATGCCGGGTGGGCACCGCGCCGATGGTCGGCTCAGACGGCATGGCCCGCCTCCGTCAGATGCCTGACGCGCGTCGCATCGCGCCGGCCGGCAGCAATCTCGACGAGCGCCTTGCGGATGAGATTGGCCGCGACGAGGCTGCGGTAGCGCGCCGAGCCGCGGTGATCGTCCAGCGGCTGCACATCCTCGCGGAGGCGATCGATGGCCGCGGCCATCGCCGCTTCATCGTCGATATCGAGCCCGACGAGCGCCTGTTCGACCGCCGCCGCCCGCTTCGGCACGCCGGCGAGGCCGCCGAAGGCGATCCGCGCGGCGGCGATCCTGCGGTCGTCGAGCTTGACCTTGACGGCCCCCATGACCGCCGAAATGTCCTGGTCGTTGCGCTTGGCGATCTTGAAGACGCGGAAATGTTCGCCCGGCTGGAGCCGAGGCACCGTGACGGCGGTGACCACCTCGTCGACTGCACGGTCCTGCCGGCCATAGGCCAGGAAGAACTCCTCGAGCGGCAGGCTGCGCTCGGTCTTCCCCCGGCGCAGATGCAGCCTTGCGCCGAGCGCGATCAGCAGCGGCGGACTGTCGCCGATCGGCGAGCCGTTGGCGATATTGCCGCCGATCGTTCCGCTGGCGCGCACCTGTGCCGAGCCGAGCCGGCTCGACCAGACGGCGATGTCCGGGTCGACCGTCACCAGCGCATCGAAGGCTTCCGCATAGGTCGCGGCGGCACCGATCACGATATCCCTGGCCGTCACGCTGACCTTGCGCAATTCCCTGACCCGGCCGGTATGGACCAGTTTCGGCAGTTCCTTGAGCTGCTTGGTGATCCACAGGCCGACATCGGTGGCGCCGCCGACCATCACCGCATCGGGATGGTTCGCCATGATAGCGGCGAGCCTGTCGAGCGAGCGCGGCGCGGCAAAGAAGGCAGTGTCGTCGCCGACGAGAACGTCGCTGTCGTCGGCGAGGGCGGCAAGCGCGGCGGCCGTCGCATCCGCCTGCGCGGCAAAGCGGTCGGCGGCGGGGCCGGCGCAGACCTCGAGCGCCGCCTCGACGATCGGCCGGTAGCCCGTGCAGCGGCAGAGATTGCCGGCAAGCCGCTGCAGCGCCGCCTCGCGGCCGCCAATTGTTGCGGCGCCGTCCTGGTAGAGCGTGAACAGGCTCATCACGAAGCCCGGCGTGCAGAAGCCGCATTGCGATCCATGATGGCGCACCATCGCCGCCTGGACCGGATGCAGCGTGGCCCCGTCGGCGAGGTCCTCCACGGTCACCAGCTCGCAGCTGTCGATCTGGCCGAGCAGCAGGATGCAGGCATTGACCGGCTCGTAGACGCGGCGGCCGTCCCTCAGGCGGCCGAGCGCCACCGTGCAGGCGCCGCAATCGCCTTCGCCGCAGCCCTCCTTGGTGCCGGTCAGGCGCTGGTCGAGACGGAGCCAGTCGAGCAAGGTCGTCGCCGGCGCAAAGCGATCGATCTCGACCGTCCGGCCACGGTGCAGGAAACGCAGCGGTCGCGAGGTTGCAGTCATGATCCCCATGAGGTCGTGGCGCTGCAGGACGGAACCGGTCGCGATCCACGATGGTTCCGGTCGACCGCCCGAACCGGCGGCCGCGCGCCATCGGCGGCGTCCCGGCCGAACCGGTAGCCGGCCCCCGTTCGCGGCCCGCGGGCTGCGGTCTCGAGGATACGGCTCGTCGGATATCCGGGCATGTCATTCCCCTGCCGGCAAACTGTGCCGGACTTCCCCCGCCGCGCAAAGCGAAAATCTTCGGCCGCGCCAGGCCGCCGCAGCACCGACGCGCGCCGCATGGCTGTCCGGCCTCCGGTATGACACGGAGGCGGCACGGCCGGCCGCGCGGCTAGGCTCGCGACTGCACGCGGCGATTCGTGCAAGCCCTTCTTTCGACCGAATGCCACCCGACGATGACCCCCGTCCGCTTCGCCCAGCCCTCGTTCACCGAGCTGTTCACGCCGAAACTGGTCACGGTGCTGAAGGAGGGCTACGGCCTGCGCGACCTGCGTACCGACGTGGTCGCCGGCCTGACGGTTGCGATCGTCGCCCTGCCTCTGTCGATGGCAATCGCCATCGCCTCCGGCGCGACGCCGGACAAGGGACTGATCACCGCCATTGTCGGCGGGCTGATCATCTCCGCCTTCGGCGGTTCCCGCTTCCAGATCGGCGGGCCGGCCGGCGCCTTCATCCCGCTGGTCGCCACCACGATCGCCGTGCACGGCTATGACGGCCTCGTCATCGCGACCTTCATGGCCGGGCTGATGCTGGTCCTGGTCGGCCTGCTCCGGCTCGGCAACTACATCAAATACATCCCCTATCCGGTGACGGTCGGCTTCACCGCGGGCATTGCCGTGATCATCTTCACGGCGCAGGTCCGCGACCTCATGGGTCTGACGCTCGCCGGGCGCGAGCCGCCGGAAGTGCTGCACAAGCTGCCGGTGCTCTGGGCGGCGCTTCCCACAGTCAACGCCGCCGCCCTGGCCCTGGCGCTGCTTTCGATCGGCCTGATCGTTGTCGTCAGGCGGCTGAGGCCGGCCTGGCCGGGCTTCCTGATCGCGGTGCTGCTCGGCTCGCTCGCCGTCGCCCTCGGCCAGATGCCGGTCGAAACCATCGGATCGCGCTTCGGCAACCTGCCCTCCGGCCTCGCCTTCCACGGCCTGCCGGGCCTGTCGCTCGACCGGATCCGGGAACTGATCGTGCCGGCCGTCGCCATCGCCATGCTGGGCGGCATCGAATCGCTGCTCTCCGCGGTCGTCGCCGACGGCATGACCGGCCGCCGACACCGCTCCAACTGCGAACTGGTCGCCCAAGGCGTCGCCAACATGGCCTCCGCCCTGTTCGGCGGCCTGCCCGTCACCGGTACCATCGCCCGCACCGCCACCAATGTGAGGGCCGGCGCGCGCGGCCCGGTCTCGGGCGTGCTGCACGCCGTGTTCCTGTTCGCCTTCCTGAGCTTTGCCGGCGGCCTGATGGCCTTCGTGCCGCTCGCGACCCTTGCCGCGATCCTCGCCGTCGTCGCCTGGAACATGGCGGAGAAGCGCGAATTCCTCTCGCTGCTGCGGTCCTCGCGCGGCGATGCGCTGGTCCTGCTCGCCGCCTTCCTCCTGACCGTCTTCGTCGACCTCACGGCCGGCATCGGCGTCGGCATCGTGCTCGGCGCTCTCCTGTTCATGCATCGCATGGCCGAAGCCATCGAGATCGAGACCGATCTGCCCGTCATCGATCGGGACGTCGCCGACAGCACGCATGCCCAGCCGGCCTTCGATCCGGCCTACAGCCACGACCGGGACGTGCTCGTCTACCGGCTCAACGGCGCCTTCTTCTTCGGCGCTGCCGGCACGGTCGGCGCGGTCTTCGACCGGCTCGGCCGCATGCCGAAGGTGTTCGTCCTCGACATGGCCGGCGTGCCTTTCCTGGACACGACCGGCGCCAACACGCTCGATGCCTTCGCCCACAAGCTCGAGCGGGCGGGCACCACCATGATCATCTCCGGGGCCAATCCGTCCGTCGCCGCAAGCCTTGCGCATTTCGGCCTCAGCGAACCGCGGATCGAGATGTCGGAGACGGTCGCGACGGCCATGACCCTGGCCGATGCCCGCCTCGCCGACTGGCAGGCCTGATCCCATCCGGTCAGGCCGGTCGGGCACGACCGAAGACGAGGCCGACGCAGAGGAAATAGAGGCTGGTCGCGGCGAGCAGCGCCTTGACCGGCCAGTCCGGTTCGAGATCGGCCGCCAGGCTCGCAAGGCCGGCCAGGGACCAGGCCAGGAGAACGGCCAGCGTCAGCCGCCGGAAGCGCGCGACCCTGAACGGATGGATGGTGACGACGGGCGCGAAGGTGGCGGCGGCGAGCACGATCACGGCGACGGCGCAGGCCCAGGGCTCGGGGCGGATCACGAAGAGCAGGAAGGCCGCTCCGTTCCACACGGCCGGAAAGCCGCGAAAGCCGCCTTCGACGGTCTTCATCTCGCTGTCGGCGAAATAGAAGGCGGCCGTGACGAGGATCAGGGCCGCGAGCGGCAGGCCGAGGCCCGGCGGCAGCAGGCCGGAGGCGACCAGCGCATAGGCCGGCACGAACACATAGGTCAGGAAGTCGACGACGAGGTCGAGCACCTCGCCGGAAAAGCGCGGCAGAACGGCCTTGACCCGCGCGGCGCGGGCGATCGTGCCGTCGACGCCATCGACCACCAGGGCCGCGGCGAGCCAGACGAACATCAAGGTCCAGCGCCTGTCGACCGCCGCCTGCAGCGCGAGAAGGCCGAGCACCGCGCCGGACGCTGTGAAGACATGCACGGCGAGCGCCGCCCATCGCCGGCCTGCGCCCTCATCCGACGGCGGCACGCGTTGCTCGACCATGCGGTCCTTTCGCCTTGCGGTTCCGCTCCGGTTAGAACCCGCGGCGACCGATGCGTCAACGTGGCGCGCGGGCTGGCACAACGCGGAACGGGCCGCTATGTCTCTCCCGTCATGTCCGCAAGCGCCCCTTCGCCCACCGTCCCCGCCGTCTCGACCGACGTCATCATCGTCGGCGGCGGCCCTGCGGGTCTCTTTGCCGCCCTCGCCCTGAAGGCTGCCGGCTTCGACGTGATCGTCCTTGCCGGTCCCCGCCGGCCCGGGCTCGACCAGCGCACCAGCGCCCTGCTCGACGGCTCGGTCTCGGCGCTGAAGACGCTCGGCGTCTGGGACGGTATCGCCGCCAAAGCCGCGCCCCTGCGGGTCATGCGTCTCGTCGACGATACCGGCCGGCTCATCCGCGCGCCGCTGTTCGAGGGGCGCTGCGAGGAGATCGGCCTCGATGCCTTCGGCTACAACATCGCCAATGCCGATCTGAATGACGGCCTGCGCGCTGCCGTCGGCCGCGCCGGCATCACCGTCATCGACGCGGCCGCCGAAACCGTCGCGCTCGCGCCGGACATCGCGACCGTGAGGCTCGCGGGAGGCGGTACGCTGACCGCGGACCTTGTCGCCGGCGCCGACGGGCGCGCCTCGCTCGTGCGCGCCGCAGCTGGCATCGACACCATCGAGACCCGCTATCCGCAGACGGCGGTGACGGCCAATTTCAGCCATTCCCGGCCGCATGAGGACGTCTCGACCGAATTCCACACGCCGAGCGGCCCGTTCACACTGGTGCCCCTGCCGGGCCAGCGTTCGTCGCTCGTTTGCGTGGTGACGCCATCGGACGCGCGCCGGCTGCTCGAACTCGATGATGCCGCCTTCGGCCGGGAGATCGAACGGCGCTCGCAGGCCATTCTCGGCAAGGTCGTCGCCGACCCCGGGCGCGGCCGGTTCGACCTTGCCATCGTCACGCCGAAGCGCTTCGGCACCGCGCGCGCGGCCCTCGTCGGCGAAGCCGCCCATGTCGTGCCGCCGATCGGCGCGCAAGGCCTCAATCTCGGCCTGCGGGACGGCGCCGCCCTCGCCGACTGCCTCGCCGATGCCCGCGCCGCGGGCACTGATATCGGTGGCGACGCGGCGATGGCGGCCTATGATCGCGCCCGGCGGGCCGACATCGTCAGCCGGTCGGCCGCCATTCATGCGCTCAACCGTTCGCTTCTGTCCGGCTTCATGCCGGTCCATGGCCTGCGCGGCCTCGGCCTCTGGCTGATGGACCAGGTCGGGCCGCTCCGGCGCGCCTTCATGCGCGAGGGCCTGCAGCCGGCCCGGCCGCAGCCCCGGCTGATGCGCGGCGTTCTGCCCTCCGAAGCCGCCTGACCGCCGGCCCGGTTACCAGCCGGGAAAGAGGTTGATCGGCAGGAGCTCGTTCTTGACGAGGTAGAGCACGCTCGTCAGCGTCACCACCGACACGATCGTGCCGAGCAGCACGGCATTGGAAGCCTCCTCCACCCAGGTCTCGTAGTGCCTGGCGATGATGAAGACATTGAGCGCCGGCGGCAGGCAGGCCATCAGCACCGCCGTCAGCACCCAGGCCGGTTCGAACCGGCCGAACACTGACAGGATCAGGATCACCAGAAGCGGGTGCAGGACCAGCTTCAGGGCGAGAATCGGCGAGACGGCCGCGGCCATCCGGCCGAGCGCGGCGAGGCTTTCCATGCGCAGGGCGACCGTCACCCCGAGCGTGAACAGGGCCACCGGGGCTGCCGACGACTGCAGGAAGGCGAACAGCCGGTCGAGCATTTCCGGGGGTTCGAACTTCAGGACGGCCGAGATGACGCCGGCAAGCGTCGCCAGGATGAACGGATGGGTGAAGATGCTGGTCAGCGTCTGCCGGGCGATCGCCCAGAACGAGCGCGGCCCCCCGCCGGCCAGCGCCATGAGCAGCGGCACCAGCGAGAACAGGAGAATGTTGTCGAAGCAGAAGATCAGGGCGACCGGCACGGCCGCATCGGGACCGATGGTCGAAAAGGCGAGCCCGGGCCCCATATAGCCGATATTGCCATAGGCCGCTGCGACGCCGGCCACGGCGCCGAAGCGCATATTGCCGTTGGAGCGCCACATCACATAGGCAAAGCCGAGCGTGAAGATGAGCGCCGTCGCCAGCGTCGTGCCGGCGACGAAGGGTGGGTTGTTGAGCTTTTCCAGGGGCGTCTTGGCCAGGATCCGGTAGAACAGCGCCGGCAGGGCCACATAGATCAGGAAGAAGTTCATCCAGGCGAGGCCCGCCTCGGGAATGGCGGTGCCGCGCGCCAGCTTGAATCGGGCAATGCCGAAACCGAGCGCGATCAGCCCGAAAAAGGGCATTGCGAGATTGAGAACCTGGATCATTCCGCCAAATCGG
Source organism: Phreatobacter sp. AB_2022a (assembly GCF_026847585.1). Lineage (NCBI taxonomy): Bacteria > Pseudomonadati > Pseudomonadota > Alphaproteobacteria > Hyphomicrobiales > Phreatobacteraceae > Phreatobacter > Phreatobacter sp. AB_2022a. The sequence continues at coordinate 200,985 of NZ_JAPSET010000004.1, read as the reverse complement.
CCGCGCGACCATCCAAAACCGGCTGAGCGGTAGCGGCGGCGGGCGACAGGGTCAACGCCGCCGGATGCAGGGCGCCCAACTCATGCGGGACGCGCAGATCAGTGCAGTTCCGAGCGGCGGGCGTGATATTCGCCGGTCTCGTCCCGCTCGAACACCTCGTCCACCTGCGGATGCCGGATCGGATCGCCGCTCGTATCCGCCTCGAGATTCTGCTCCGAGACGTAGGCGACATATTCCGTTTCGGCGTTCTCGGCGAACAGGTGATAGAAGGGCTGGTCCTTGGACGGCCGGATCTCCTTCGGGATCGAATCGTACCATTCATCCGTATTGGAGAAGGTCGGATCGACGTCGAAGACCACGCCGCGGAACGGATAGAACCGGTGGCGGACGACCTGGCCGATCTTGAATTTTGCGACCCGGGGCTTGTCCATCAGTTGCTCGGCGTCTCGCGGGAATGTTCAGGGGGCACGAAGGCGCGAGACAGATAAGCCAACACGCCAGCCTGTCAACCAAAGCTTCAGCAAAACGTCACAATCGTGGCCAAAACGGCCAGAAATGGCTTCCTGAACGACCCCGTGGCGCAAGCTTACAATGCGTAACGCGCGCCGTATTCGGGGTCCTTGGCCGCGACGATACGGGCCAGATCCACCATCACCTTGGCCTGTTTCCAGGTCGCATCGTCCTGCATCTTGCCGTCGATCATGACCGCACCGCTGCCATCGGGCATGGCGGCGAGGATCTTGGCGGCGAAGGCCACCTCGGCCGGATCGGGCGAGAACACCTGCTTGGCGATGTCGATCTGGCTCGGATGCAGGGTCCAGGCACCTGCGCAACCCATCAGGAAGGCGTTGCGGAACTGCGCCTCGCAGGCCACAGGATCGGAAAAGTCGCCGAACGGCCCGTAGAAGGCCTTCAGGCCGTTGGCGGCGCAGGCATCGACCATCTTGGCGATGGTGTAATGCCAGAGGTCCTGCTGATAGACCGCACGCGGCGCGCCGTCGCCGCCGGCGTCGGCGACCACCCGATAGTCGGGATGGCCGCCGCCGACGCGCGTGGTCTTCATCGCGCGCGAGGCGGCAAGATCAGCCGGCCCGAGGCTCATGCCGTGCATGCGCGGCGAGGCGGCGGCGATGTCGTCGACATTCTTGACGCCCTCGGCCGTCTCCAGGATGGCGTGGATGAGGATCGGCTTCTTTACGCCGTGCCTGGCCTCGAGCTGGGCGAGCAGCTGATCGAGATAGTGAATGTCCCAGGCGCCCTCGACCTTCGGCAGCATGATGACGTCGAGCTTGGAGCCGACCGCGGCGACGATCTCGGTGAGGTCGTCGAGAATCCAGGGCGAATTCAATGCATTGACCCGCGTCCAGACGCCGGTCGCGCCGAAATCGGTGGCCTGCACCATCTCGATGAAGCCGCGCCGCGCCGCCTCCTTGGCGTCGAGCGGAATCGCATCCTCCAGATTGCCCAGGACGATATCCACCGAGCGGGCGAGATCGGGCACCTTGGCGCGCACCTTTTCCAGGTGCGGCGGCACGAAATGGATCATCCGCTCCAGGCGGACCGGCAGTTCGCGATAGGGCTCGGGCGCGCCGATGGCGAGCGGCTTGAAGACATTGCGCGGCAGTTTCATCGGCCCCTCCGGATCGTCCGGCCATCCGCCCTGCGGCGCGGACAGCCTCTGCTCGTTCCGTCCGCCAGACGGCGCCGGCCCGTCGGATCTCTACCGGAACCGGCCGGCATGGGCCATCCGCCGAACGATTGACGCAGTGCAAAAACGAAACGGCGCGGGGATGATCCCGCGCCGTCCGCAGAAGTCTTGGGCCGCCGGGACGGCGGTTGCGCCGGAAGCCTCAGCGGTTCGGCGCCGCCGGCGGCGTCGGCGCAGGCAGGCCCGGCGTGATCGGCGCGCCGGGCATGGCGGGCGCACCCGGGGTCGCCGGAGCGCCCGGCGTGCCGCCCTGCTGCTGCTGTTGCTGCTGGAGCCGGCGCTGGGCCTCCTCGCCGCGGCGCTGCAGTTCCTCGGCGAGCTTGCGCTGGCTTTCCTCGTAGGCCTTCGGGTCGACCGGCGGGCCGTCATAGGAGGCCTGGAAACCGTTCAGCGACATGGCGAGCGAAATCGCCCGGTTGTTCATGTTGACGACCTGAATGTTCAGGTTGTTCGACCGCTTCATGCGATTCAGGAAATCGGTCTGCAGCTCCATCTGCGCGAAGCAGGCATTGGGCAGGCAGACCTCGTAGCGCATGGCCTGCGGCTGCGGTGCGCCCTGGCCTTCCAGCACGACGCGGATGCCCGGCTGCAGCGACATGCCCACCGGCACGGCGATGATCAGGCGCGGCTTCTCGCCCTCGAGCTCGCGAATCTGCACCGAGGCCAGCATCTGGCCGTTCTCGGCGCGGGTCTCCTGCACGACCATGCAGAGCTTCTTGGTGGTCGGCGGAGTGCGCTCATCGACCGGCACGTTGTCGCACAGCTTCACCCACGGCGTCTGGATCGCCTGGAGCTGCGGCTCCTGCCCGCCCGCCGCCTGCCCGCCCTGCTGGCCGGGCTGGGCCGGCTGCGCGGGCTGGGCCGGCTGCGCCGGGCGCTGCTGCGGGCGTGGCTGCTGCGCCATGGCGACCGCCGGCATCAGCAGCAGCGCTGCACCGAGTCCGAGTCGAGCCGGAACGGAGAGACGGGACATGGAAAGAGTCCTTTCAGTCGTTGTCCCGGCGGCGCACGCGCGAAACGCGGTGGATCGGAACGGCAGAAAACGGATTAGGGACGCGCTCTTTCGCCACCGAACGTGGCGACACTTGGGCGCGCCCCATGGTGGCGGTAGATAACGGCTCCCTCGGCGCTTGGAAAGCGGGAACTTGTCCCCCATTTCTCGCACTCCTCCTGGGTTGAATTGCTGTCCGGCCTGCGGCGACGGCACGGCGCGGCATCCTGGACGCGGGCGGGGAATCAGCGGCCGGTCGTGTTAAGCATGCTGCGCCATGTCGATGTTCTCCCGCGCGATCGCGCTCGGCCTCGCCCTCCTCGGTCTTTGTTGTGCAGCGCCGCCGGCCGCCAGGGCGAGCGATTGGCCCCGAGCGCCGATCACAGCCGGCATCGCCATGCACGGCGCGCCCGCTCACGCGCCCGAGGAGGCCCACCGGCGCTACGTCAATCCCGACGCGCCGAAAGGCGGCCGGCTGGTGCTCGGCGCCTCCGGCACGTTCGACACGCTGAACCCCTTCGTGGTGCGCGGCCTGAGCGTGCCCGGAGCCCGCTCCTATCTCTACGAAACGCTGCTCACCCGCGGTTACGACGAGCCCTTCACGCTCTATCCGCAGATCGCGCGGGGGGTGGAGCTGCCCGACGACCGGTCGTGGATCATCTTCCACATCGATTCCCGCGCACGCTTTTCGGACGGCAGCCGGATCACCGCCGACGACGTGATCTTCTCGCTCGAGCTCCTGCGCGAGCGCGGCCGGCCCAACCATCGCAGCTACTATCGCAAAGTGGCGCGGACCGACCGCCTGGACGAGCTGACGGTGCGCTTCGACCTCGCCGGCGCCCGGGACCGCGAATTGCCGCTGATCCTCGGCCTGATGCCGATCCTGCCCCGTCATGCCACCAATCCCGAAACCTTCGAGGAGACCACGCTGACGCCGCTCGTCGGCTCCGGTCCTTATCGCGTCGCCGAGGTCAGGCCCGGCGAGAGCCTGACGCTGAAGCGCGATCCGGACTGGTGGGGCCGCGACCTCGCGATCAATCGCGGTCTCTATAACTTCGATGAGGTCCGCTTCGATTTCTATCGCGATTCCAATACTTTGTTCGAGGCGTTCAAGAAGGGCTTGGTGGATGTCAGGGTCGAGACGGATCCCGGCCTTTGGGCCTCGGCTTACGACTTTCCGGCCCTGCGCGACGGCCGCGTGGTGCGCGACACCATTCATCCGTCAACGCCCAAGGGCATTCGTGGTTTCGCCATGAACGTCCGGCGGCCGATCTTTTCCGACGCGCGCATCCGCGAGGCGCTCGGACTGATGTTCGACTTCGAATGGACCAACCGCTCGCTCTATGCCGGTGGCTTCGCCCGCACGCTGTCCATCTTCGAGGATTCGGACCTGTCCGCGCGCCGCCGGCCGGCGAGCGCGGAGGAACGCGCCCTGCTCGCCGCCACGGGAGCCGATGTGCGGCCCGACATCATGGAAGGCCGCTACGATGCGCCGAGATCCGACGGCAGCGGCGCCGACCGCAACCGGCTGCGCGAGGCGATCGGCCTGTTCCGGGCCGCCGGCTGGGACCTGAAGGACGGCGTCATGCGCAACCGCGCGAGCGGCGAGGCCTTCGGTTTCGAGCTGTTGATCCTGACCAAGGAACAGGAGCGGCTCGCCCTCACCTACCAGCGCTTCCTGAAACGGATCGGCGTGACCGCGCGCGTCCGCACGGTCGACGCGGTTCAATATGACCGGCGTGTGCGCGACTACGACTTCGACATGATCGACTATCGCTGGTGGAACATCACGCTCTCCCCCGGCAACGAGCAGGCCTTCTACTGGGGCAGCGAATCGGGGCGGGCCCCGGGCAGCCGCAACGTGGTCGGCATAGCCGATCCGGCGGTCGACCGGCTGATCGCCGCGATCGTCGAAGCCCGCTCCCGCGCCGAGTTGACGACGGCGGCACGGGCGCTCGACCGCGCGCTGACGTCAGGCTTCTACTGGGTGCCGCTGTTCCATGAGCCGGCGCAATGGCTCGCCCGCTGGAACACGATCGGAATTCCCACCGAATCATCCGTTTTCGGCTATCTCCCTGAGACATGGTGGCGCGAGCGACCGTGAACGGGTGAGGCGGCGGTGATCTTGGGCGAGCAACGAGCCGGACAGGCCACGGCGGCACCGGCTGGCGCGACGGGCCGGATGACGCTCGACGGGCTGCTGCGCCGGGCCGCAGAGAACCGGCCGCAGGCCCTTGCTCTCGTCGACGCGCCGAATCGCCCGCATATTGTCGGCGGCGAGCCGCGCCGCTTCGACTGGGCCGGTCTCGACGCCGCGGTCGACGCCCTCGCCGGCCGCCTGCGCGCGCATTCCTTTCCGATCGACAGCGTGATCGCGACCCAGTTCCCGCTCGGCGCCGACGGGATCGTGGCGCTGCTCGCCGTGATCCGGGCCGGCCTGGTCGCCGCGCCGCTGCCGCTCGGCTGGGGCCGGCGCGAAATCGTCCGGCACCTGCAGCGGCTCGGCGCCCGCGCCATCCTGACCGCCGGCCGCGCCGGTCCCGTCGACTGCGCCGACATCATGCGCTTCGCCGCTGCGGAGGCCTTTTCGGTACGCTTCGTCCTCTCGATCGGTGCCCCGGTCCTCGACGGCGTCGTCGCCCTCGACGATGCGCTGCTCGCCGGCGTCGCGAGCGACCGCATCGAAACGCCGAGAACCGGCAACGCCGCCGACCATGTGGCGCTGGTGACGGCCGATGCCACCGCCGACGGCCACCTGGCCGTGGCGCGCAGCCACAACCAGCTGATCGCGGGCGGCCTTGCCGCCTATATGGCCGGCGTGCCTGACGAGGCCTCCGTCTTCGCCGCAACGCTCTCCATCGACGCTTTCGCCGGCATCGCGCTGCAAATCGTGCCCTGGCTGATGTCGGCCGGCGCCCTGATCGCCCACCCGCCTTTCGCGCCGCGGGCCTTTGCCGACAGCCTCGCGGCGAGCGGCACCACCCACGCCATTCTGCCGGCAGCCGCCGCGGCCTGCCTCTTCACCCCGGCAGCCGCCGCACCGGCACTGCGCCACCTGACGCTGCTGACCCGCCGCCCCGGCGAGATCGCTCCCGCGCTCGCCATCCGGCCCGACGGGGTCGCCGCCGACGTCTTCTTCGGGCTTGGCGAAACCGGCATCGCCCGCGCGCTGACAGCCGGCGCTGCCGCCGGCATCGCGGCCGGTCCGGACACGTTCGCCACCGGCGCCGGCCAGGCGCCAGTGCTGATCGAGACGCGCCGCGGCCCCGCCGGAACCCTCCAGTTGCGCGGCGCCATGGTGCCGGCATCCGCCTTCCCGCCAGGCGCCGAGCGCGGCCAAGCGGCCCTGTCGGCCGCCGACGATGGTTTTGTCGAAACCGGCATGGCGGTCGCGGCGGACGAGACGGCGCGTCTTCTCGTGCCCGCCGGCGACCCTGCCGGCGTCGTCTCGATCGGCGGCCGCCGCTTTGCCGAAGCCGAGCTGCGCGCCGCCTATGCCGAAGCCGGCGGCGAGATCGCGCCGGTGCTGCGCGCCGATCCCGTGCTCGGCCAGCGCCTCGCCGGGATTGTCGGTGACGGCCGCGCCATGATCGGTCTTGCCGGGCGCCTCGCCGAGACCGGCATGACCCCGCTGGGCGTGCCCGGAGGCCAGCGCCAGCAGCCGGGCCCCCTGCCCTTCGAGGACATCAGGCGCCCCGAGCCGGAATTGCGGCCGCAGCCCCTGGCCGAAACCCAGGCGAAGCTCGAACAGCTTCTCGGCCTGATGCGCACCGCGGCGGTTGGCTGAGCCGTCAGGTCTCGTCCGGCGGCGGATCGGCGCTCATGCCAGCGCGAGATCGACCGCGCTCAGCGCGTGAATTTCGGTCGTATCGAAGACCGGCACGGCGCTGTCGGCCTGCGAAATCAGCAGCATGATCTCGGTGCAGCCCATGATGACGGCTTCGGCACCGCGCTCGACCAGACGGCGAATAACCGCGCGGTAGGCCCGGCGCGATTCGTCCCTGATGATGCCGGCCACCAGCTCGTGATAGATGATGCCGTGAACGGTCCTGCGGTCCGGCTCGTCCGGAACGATGACGTCGAGGCCGAACCGCGCCGCGAGCCGTCCCCGGTAGAAGTCCTGCTCCATGGTGAAGGCGGTGCCGATGAGCCCGACGCGCCGCAAGCCGGCCGACACGATCCTTTGCGCCGTCGGATCGGCAATGTGGAGGAGCGGGATGGCGACCGCCGCGGACACGGCATCGGCCATGCGATGCATGGTGTTGGTGCAGATCACGATGAAATCCGCGCCGCCCGCTTCCAGCCGCCGCGCCGCGGCCGCCATTTCCGCGGTCAGAGCCGGCCAGTCGCCGGCATGCTGGAGCTGCTCGATGGTGCCGAAATCCATCGACCACATCAGGCTGCGCGCCGAATGCACGCCGCCGAGCCGCCGCCGGACCTCCTGATTGATGATGCGGTAATATTCGGCCGAGCTCTCCCAGCTCATGCCGCCGATCAGGCCGATGACTTTCATGAATCCCGCTTTCGCCCGAGGCCGCGCCAGGGTGACCCGATCATCCCGTCGGCCGCGCGTCAATCGGCCCGCCCGGACCTGTCGCCCAGGACGGCGGGGTCGATCATCGGTTGTGCCGCGTGCCGCCATCTCCGGCCGCGCGGGCCTATGTCCGCCCATAAAAAGGAGGGCCGGCCGAAACCGCCCCTCCCTCATTCAGAGCCTGTTGAACAGTCAGTTGCAGCCGCAGCCGTGTCCGCCGCCCAGGAGGCCGCCGACGATGCCGGTCACGCCGTTCAGCGCCTTGATGTTCAGGACGTTGTTCAGGACGTTGTTCCGGCTGCCATTCAGGATCGGCACGTTCACAGTATTGCCGCTGGCAATACCGTTCAGCGCGGAGATCTTGATACCGCCGACATTGAGCAGACCACCACTGGACCCGCTATGTCCACCACGACCGCCAGCAAAAGCCGGAGAAGCGGCAAGAGTAGCGAGGGTAACGAGAACAAGAGTGCGTTTCATGACTTTCCTCCAGGTTATCGCCGGGAATTTCCGGTCGACGAAATCTGTTTTAGTTTGAGACATAAAATTCGACAATCTTTGGATCTTTTTAACCATACCGCGTATTGTTAATGCATGCGCATTACTTTACGTAATCAAAAATACCTGGAAGACCTCGCCGGACGATCATGCCGGCAGCCCGCGCCGGTGCCGCCCACAACTGATCATTTACCAAGAATTAGCAATGAATGACTGATCCTTCGCACGATCGGCAGGGTTGAACTCTGGTCGTCGTGGGGCGTGGCGATGCGGCAATTCTTGGCAGTGGGCGGGGCCATCGCGCTGGGGTTAGCCTCGGCGCTATTACCTGCGAATGCTTCTGATCCTTCCGTAAAGGAATACAGCGCCGCATCCTTTGGATTGCGCGGCGGATTCGACTCGAATCCGATGAATTATCAGGGCGGACCGAGCAGCGCCTTCATCACGCAGAGCGCCACCTGGGATTATTTGCGCGGCAGCGAAAGAGACGGCTACGCCATCTCTCTCGCCACCAACAATACGGTCTACGAAAGCCGCGAGGTCGACCCGGCGACGGCGCTCGGCCTCACCTTTCGCCACGCCATGAGCCTTGGCGACAATCTGCTCCTGCGCAGTTCGTTGAGCGCGACGCACGACCAGACCTGGTCGCGCCGCTCCGACGTGCTCGTCTGGCGCGAGCGGATCGACTACGATATCGGGCAGTTGCGGCTGTTCACCGCCGTCGACACCAAGGTGACGACCCTCAACGAGCGCAACATCTTCGTGCAGGGGGGCTTCCTGCCCTATCCTGAAAGCTTCGTCACCATATCGGTGCTGCCTGGCGTGATGTACCGCCTCGGCTTCGGCGAGATCGGCGTCTCCGTGACCGCCTCGCGCTCGATCTTTAGGTTCGAGACCGACTATCTCGGCCTGCGCCGCAACAACGACCGGATCCAGCCGAACCTGTTCGCCTCCGCCACCATTGCCGGCATCAAGCTGGAAGGATCGCTGTCGCTCGGCCGCGTCACCTTCCCGGCGCGCGATTTCGACAATCTGCAGCGGCTGCTCTACACCGCCAAGGCCACCGTTCCGCTCGACCGCATCGGCCTGCCGTTCCAGAGCCTGGCGCTCGAACTCTCCTCGGCGCGCACCTTCGAGGACACGACCCTCCCCTTCTCGGTGATCAACGTCTCGACGCTCAGCGAGGCGCGGCTGGTGGCCAAGTTCAACGCGGCGAACACGCTCACCACCTTCGCCCGGCGCAAGGAAGACGAATATGTCGGCCTCGGCGCGCGCGCCATCACGACCTGGCTCGGCGCCGAATATGGCTACACCTTCGACGGCGGCCTGACGGCGGTGCTTGCGGCATCCTGGCGCCGGACCCAGGAGACCGGCAATATTCCGGTCTCCAGCTTCAACATCCAGATCGGCATGTCCAAGCGCATCGAGTTCGAGCGCACCACGACCGCCGCGGCCACACCGGCCGCAGCGCCGCAGGTCACCGCCCGCTGATCGCTCCCCGGCGCTTGCCTCCCGGTGCCCCGCCCCCCAGATTGGAGGTTGGCCGGCTCCTGCCGGCGCCACCCGGGAGGCCGAGATGCCGGACGCAGCCGTGACCATCGATGTCGTTTCCGACGTCGTCTGCCCCTGGTGCTTCATCGGCAAGCGACGCTTGGAAAAGGCCGTGGCCCTGGTGCCCGACATTGCGGTCGAGGTGCGCTGGCGCCCCTATCAGCTCGCTCCCGACCTGCCGGCCGCCGGCATCCCGCGCGACCAGTATCTCACCCAGAAATTCGGCAGCCTGGACCGCGTCAAGGCGAATTTCGCGCGCATTGCCGCCGTCGGTGCCGAGGACGGCATCGATTTCGCTTTCGACCGGATCACCGTTTCGCCCAATACGCTGAACGCCCACCGGCTGGTCCTCTGGGCGCGCTCCGGCGGACACCAGGACGCGGTCGTCGAGGCCCTGTTCAACGCCTATTTCGTCGAAGGGCGCAATCTCGCCGACATTTCGACGCTGATCGAGATCGGCGCGGCGCACGGCCTCGATGCGGCGCTGCTGACCGAACTCTTCGCCTCCGATTCGGACATCGAGCGCACCCAGCGCGAAATCGCCTCGGCCCAGCGCATCGGCGTCACCGGCGTGCCCTTTTTCATCGTCGGCGAACGGTTCGGCATAGCCGGCGCCGAGGCGCCTGAAACGATCGCCCGGGCGATCCGCCAGGCGGCGGAGGCCGAGGCTTCGGCCGATGCGGCGGCCGGCGCCGCCGGCCACGCATAGATGCGGGCTTCGAGCCCCGTTGCAGAGGCCGGCGCGACCCGGTAAGCCCGCATCATGGCGCAAGGACGACATCTCACTCATCTCGATGCGGCGGGGCAGGCCAACATGGTCGATGTCTCGCACAAGCCTGCCACCGAGCGGATCGCGGTCGCCGAGGGCTGCGTGGTGATGCGCGCCGACACGCTCGCCATCGTCAAGGCGGGCGAAGCGAAAAAGGGCGACGTGCTCGGCACGGCCCGTCTCGCCGGCATCATGGCGGCCAAGCGCAGCCACGAATTGATCCCGCTCTGCCATCCACTGCTGCTCACCAAGGTGGCGGTCGACATCGTGCCCGATGATGCCCTGCCAGGCGTCAGGGCCACGGCGACCGTCAAGGTGTCCGGCCAGACCGGCGTCGAGATGGAGGCCCTGACTGCGGTCTCGGTCGCCTGCCTCACCGTCTACGACATGGTGAAGGCGGTCGACCGCGCCATGCGGATCGAGGGCATCCGGCTCATCGAAAAAACGGGCGGCGCCTCCGGCGCCTATCGGGCGGACTGACATGGCCGGACTGCTGCCCGTCGCCGAAGCCCTGTCCCGCGTGCTCGCCGGCGCCGAGCCCCTGGGCGAGGAATGGCTGGCGCTCGCCGACGCCGACGGCCGCGTGCTGACCCGCGATATCGTCGCGACGCGCTCGCAGCCGCCGGCCGACGTCTCGGCGATGGACGGCTATGCCGTGCGCGCGGCCGACCTGCCGGGGACGCTGCCGGTGATCGGCGAATCGGCGGCAGGCCGGCCCTTCTCCGCCCCGCTGCCGCCGGGCGCCGCGTTGCGCATCTTCACCGGCGCGGCTCTGCCGGCCGGCGCCGACACGATCGTCATCCAGGAGGATGCCGAGCGCGCCGGCGATCAGGTAACCTTCGCCGCCGCCGCTCCGGCCGGCCGCCATATCCGCGTCGCCGGCCTCGATTTCACCGCCGGCCTCGCCGGCCTTGCCGCCGGCACACGGCTCGATCCGCGCAAGCTTGCCCTCGCCGCGGCCATGAATCACGCGCGCCTGCCGGTGCGGCGCGCGCCGCGCGTCGCGATCCTGTCGACCGGTGATGAGCTCGTCGAGCCCGGCGCCGTGCCTGGTTCCGGCCAGATCGTCTCGTCCAATGCGCTGGCTGTGGCCGCTATGGCGAAGCGCGAGGGGGCCATCGCGATCGATCTCGGCATCGCGCCCGACCGGCTGGACGAGACGCTCGCCGCAGTCGGGCGCGCGCGAGACGCCGGCGCCGACATTCTCGTCACCTCCGGCGGCGCCTCCGTCGGCGAATACGACCTGATGCGCGAGGTGATCGCCAGGGAAGGCGCCGAGCTCGGCTTCTGGAAGATCGCCATGCGGCCCGGCAAGCCCCTGATGATGGCCGATCTCGGCGGCATGCGGCTGCTCGGCCTGCCCGGCAATCCTGTCGCCTCCTTCGTCTGCGCCACCATCTTCCTGATGCCGCTGGTCCGGAAGCTTTCCGGCCGCAGCGACATCGAGACGCCGACGGAGCCGGCCGTTCTCGGCACCGATGTCGGGCCCAACGACCAGCGTGCCGACTACTTGCGCGCGACGCTGGAGACGCGCGACGGCACGCTCGTCGCGACGCCGTTCCCGATCCAGGATTCGTCGATGATCCGTGTGCTCGCGGAAGCCGACGCGCTGGTGCTGCGCGCGCCCTTCGCCGAGCGGGCCGCGGCCGGCAGCCCGTGCCGCATCATCCGGCTGCCGCGGTAGCCGCACCGCCGCCGCGGCGACCGCAACGGTACGCCGCGTCAATACTTCACGAAATATCAACGCTTGCGGAACACATAAAGAACAGATAGGGACTGTTCATGATCTGTTCGAGTGAGTCGGACGGCTCGTAATCAGGGGCACACACCCGATGCTGACGCGCAAGCAACACGAACTTCTCCGCTTCATTCAGGAACGGCTGAAGGAAAGCGGGGTGCCACCGTCCTTCGACGAAATGAAGGAAGCGCTGGATCTGAAGTCCAAGTCCGGCATCCACCGCTTGATCACGGCGCTGGAGGAACGCGGCTTCATCCGACGCCTGCCAAACCGGGCGCGTGCGCTGGAAGTGATCAAGCAGCCGGAACAGGCCGCCGGCCCTGCGCGCCAGCGCTTCGCGCCGGCCGTGATCGAGGGCTCGCTCGGCCGCAGCCGGCCGGTCGAGGAGGACACGGTGATGCCGGTCTCCGTGCCGGTCATGGGCCGGATCGCCGCCGGCGTGCCGCGCGAGGCGATCGAGAACCGGATCAACACGCTCTCCGTGCCGCCGGAAATGCTCAGCCGCGGCGAACATTATGCGCTGGAGGTGCGCGGCGACTCGATGATCGAGGCCGGCATCCTGGAAGGCGACCTCGCCCTCGTGCGCAAGACCGACGCGGCCGACACCGGCGACATCGTGGTGGCGCTGATCGACGACGAGGAAGCCACCTTGAAGCGCCTCAGGAAGCGCGGCACGTCGATCGCCCTCGAAGCCGCCAATCCGGCCTATGAGACGCGGGTCTTCGGTCCCGACCGGGTCCGCATCCAGGGCAAGCTCGTCGGCCTGTTCCGCCGCTACTGACCCGGTTCGCCGTCCTCGACGGGCTCACGCTCCTCGGCAGCTTGGGGGGCGGGCGCCTCGGCGACCGCGCCGGGGCGGCGCAGGAGCGACAGGGCATCGCCCGACGGCCGGGGCCGGAACCAGGGCCGCATGCTCGTGGGATCGCGGCTCGTCGCGATGCGATAGCCGTCCGCATCGGCGAATATCGTCACCGCTCCGGTCCAGGCCAGGCCTCTCAGATCGACGACGGTTGCGCGGCAGCCGGCCGGCGCCGGGAAGCGCGTCACGACGATGCGCGCCTCGCGGCAATCGTCGGCCAGCGCTTCGGGATCGCGCGCGAAGGCGGCCCGCCCGCCGCCCGCCAGCGCCATGGCGCAGCCCACCGCGTCGCAGATGACGCCCGCTATCAGCGACTGATCCGATGCAAGACGCGGATCGGCATCCGCGCCGAGCCAGCGCTGCAGCGCGAAGCGGTTGGCGCGCGGCGACAGCGCGCGCAGGCGCCCATCCGTGCCGCGGGCCGCGACCGTCGCCCCCTCGGCATCGATGGCGAGCAGCGGCCGCTGCTTGAGCGGCGCCAGGCCGAGACCGAGCGCGACGAACAGCAGCCCTGCCCATCGCAGCGGCGTCGACAGGGCCGCCACGAGGATGAGGCCGACCGACAGCAGGCCGAGCGCGACCGGACCGAAGGCCGCAACCGGCACCTTGCCGCCCGGCCAGGAGGCAACCCATTCGGCGACGCGGACGAACAGATCGATGCTTATGCCGGCAAGCACCCAGACCGGCCTGTCGAGGCCGAACGGCCAGAGCAGCAGCGCCAGCATTTCGAGCGGCATGGTGACGAATTCGACGATCGGCGCGCCGAGCAGATTGCCCGGAACGCCGTAGAGCTGGATCTGGTTGAAGTGATAGGCCGCATAGGGCGTCGTCGCGAGCGAGGCGACGAACGAGCTCATGGCGAGGCCGGCCACGCCGTTGGTCGCCGCCAGCAGACCGCGAGCGAGACCGCCGCGGTCGCCGGCATGGTGCTCGGCCCAGGGCCGCAGCATGACATAGCCCGAGACCAGCGCGAGGGTTGCCGCGAACGACATCTGGAAGCTTGGGCCGAGCAGGCTTTCCGGCGCCAGCGTCAGCACGGCAAGCGCGGCGAGCGCGAGGGTCCTCAGCGTCAGCGCGCCGCGCCCGAGGATGACGCCGACCAGCACGACGGCGATCATGATCCAGGACCGCTGGGTCGCGACCTCGGCGCCGGAAATGACCAGGTAGCCGGTGGAGACGACGAGGGCGACCGCGGCGGCCCAGGCCTTGACCGGATGATGCAGGGCAAGCGCCGGCACCAGCGACAGCGAGCCGCGCACGACCAGGAAGACCAGCGCGGCGACCAGCGCCATGTGGAACCCCGAAATGGACAGGATGTGATAGGTGCCGGCCGCCCGCATCGCCTCGTTCAGCCCTTCGGGAATGCCGTCGCGCTTGCCCGTCACCAGGGCATCGGCGACCGCACCGGCATGGCCGGGAATGGCGCTGCGGATGCGCTGGCTGATGCCCGTGCGGATCTGGTCGAGCCAGGCCCGCAGCCGGACGCCCGACGGCGCTTCGCCGAGTTCGGCGCGGCGGACCTGGCCGATCACGAAGCCGCTCGCTCCGATGCCGGAAAAGAAGGCGTCGCGGCCGAAGTCATAGAGCCCCGGCCCGGGCGGATCGGCCGGCGGCCTGAGCCGCGCCGTCAGGCTGACGGCTTCGCCGGTCTTCGCACCCGTCGCCTGCCGGCTGGTGACCCGCACCCGCTCGAGCGGCTGCGGCAGGGCCGGCTCGCTGCGCGCGAGGCGCAAGGTCAGCCGGTCACCGTTCTCGCGCCGCTCGAAGGTCTCGACCCAGCCGGTCAGCGTCACCGAGCCGGTCGGCGCGGCGAGGACCGGATGGGCGGCGAGCGCCGTGCGCAGCGTCGCCGCCGCAAAACCGGCCGCGACCGCCGCGACGCCGGCCGCGGTGAAAAAGGCGATGCGCCGCTCGCGCAGCGCGAAGGCCAGGCAGCCGAGAGCCAGCGCCGCGAGACCCGCCGCCCAGAGGTTCGGCTCGTCGGCGGCGGAGAAATAGACGAGAATGCCGGCACCGTAGGCGACGGGCAGGAACAGGAAGGCACGGCCGCGCTCCTGTTCGAGCGCCAGCCATTGCCCGAGCGTGGTTCCGGCCGCAGCGACAAGCGTGCCGAGACCGCCGCCGCGCGCCGGTCCGGCCGCCTGTCCGAGCGTTGCCGCGATCGCCTGCGCCCGCCCCCTCACCCCAGCCCCCTCGGCCGCCGGCAGGCCGCCTTGGCACTGCCATAAAGCCGTGTGCAATCGCGGTTCGCCAAACCACGGCGAGCGTGCTACAGCCACGCCCTTTGCGATACCAAGCCTATCGCGATCCCGCCCACTCTGTCGTCTTCGGATGAATCATGACGGTCGTCACCCGCTTCGCACCCTCCCCGACCGGCTTCCTGCACATTGGCGGCGCCCGCACCGCGCTGTTCAATTGGCTCTATGCCAAGAAGACCGGCGGCCAGATGCTGCTTCGGATCGAGGACACCGACCGGCAGAGGTCGACCGACGAGGCGATCGCCGCGATCCTCGACGGCCTTTCCTGGCTCGGGCTCGAATGGGACGGCCAGACCACCTACCAGTTCGCGCGCGCGGAGCGGCACGCCGCGGTCGCCCGCGAGATGCTGGCCGCCGGCAAGGCCTATTATTGCTATGCGACGCCGCAGGAGCTCGAGGAGATGCGCGAGCTCGCCATGAAGGAGGGCCGGCCACCGCGCTATGACGGTCGCTGGCGTGACCGCGATCCCTCCGAAGCGCCGGCCGGGGTCAAGCCGGTGATCCGCCTGCGCGCCCGCCAGGACGGCGAGACCGTGGTCAATGACCTGGTCCAGGGCCGCGTGGTGATCCCGAACAAGGATCTCGACGATCTCGTCCTGCTGCGCTCCGACGGCACCCCCACCTATATGCACGCCGTGGTCGTCGATGACCACGACATGGGCGTAACCCACGTCATCCGCGGCGTCGACCATCTGACCAATGCCGCGCGCCAGACGCAGATCTACGAGGCGCTCGGCTGGCCGGTGCCGGCCATGGCGCATATTCCGCTCATCCACGGGCCGGACGGCGCCAAGCTCTCCAAGCGCCATGGCGCGCTCGGCGTCGATGCCTACCGCGCCATGGGCTACCTGCCCGAGGCCCTGCGCAACTATCTCGTGCGCCTTGGCTGGAGCCATGGCGACCAGGAGATCTTCTCGACCGAGGAGATGATCGAGGCTTTCGATCTCGACGCCATCGGCCGGTCGGCCGCCCGTTTCGACTTCGCCAAGCTCGAGGCGACCAACGGCCACTATATCCGCAATGCCGACGACACGCGGCTGATGCGGGCGATCGACGAGGTGCTGCCGCATATTCCCGAAGGCGCCGCGATCGCGGCCAGCCTGACGCCCGAGGCGCGCGCGCAGGTGCTGCGGGCGATGCCCGGCCTGAAGGAGCGCGCCAAGACCGTGCTGGAGCTGATCGACGGCGCCGCCTTCATCACCGCGAAGCGGCCGCTCGCGGTGGACGCCAAGGCCGCCGCGCTGCTGACCGACGAGGCGCGCGGACATCTCGCCGCGCTCCATCAGCGGCTCGCCGCGCTCGGCGAATGGAGCGCCGCCGCTGCCGACGCGGCGGTGCGTGCCGAGGCCGATGCCAGAAATGTGAAGCTCGGCGCCCTCGCCCAGCCGCTCCGGGCCGCCTTGACCGGCCGCACCACCTCTCCGGGCATTTTCGACGTGCTCGAAGCGCTGGGACGGACCGAAAGCCTCGCCCGTATCGCCGATCAAATGCGCACGCCTGCCTAAACCTTGGGCAAAGCCGCGCGTTGTGCTGTCGGCGGGGCGTGGCCGGTGGCCGCGCCCGGGGCGACCGCTTGCCGCCCCCTCAAAAAGGGGCTATCCGAACGACCTGAGCCCGTCGCCTGGCCGGACAGGTCACATCGCGCGTGCACACAATGATTTTTGTGGAAATACAAGAGGTTGCCCATGTCCGCCAGCGGTAAGTCGGCTACATTCAGCTTCGGCGACAAGACGGTGCAGTTCCCGGTTTCCGACGGAACCGTCGGGCCGTCGACGGTCGATATCGCCAAGCTCTATGCCCAGACCGGCATGTTCACCTACGATCCGGGCTTCACCTCGACGGCAAGTTGCGAGAGCAAGATCACCTATATCGACGGTGACGAGGGCGTTCTGCTCTATCGCGGCTATCCGATCGAGCAGCTCGCCGAGCAGGGCGACTTCCTGGAATCCTGCTACCTGCTGCTGTACGGCGAGCTTCCGACGGCTGCCCAGAAGGCCGATTTCGACTACCGCGTCACGCGCCACACCATGGTGCACGACCAGATGTCGCGCTTCTTCCAGGGCTTCCGCCGCGACGCGCACCCGATGGCGGTGATGGTCGCCGCGGTCGGCGCGCTGTCGGCCTTCTATCACGACTCCCTCGACATCGCCGATCCGCATCAGCGGATGGTCTCCTCGATCCGGCTGATCGCCAAGCTGCCGACCCTGTCGGCCATGGCCTATAAATATTCGATCGGCCAGCCCTTCGTTTATCCGCAGAACAACCTCGACTACTCCTCGAACTTCCTGCACATGTGCTTTGCCGTGCCGGCCGAGGAATACAAGCCGAACCCGGTTCTGGCGCGCGCCATGGACCGCATCTTCATCCTGCACGCCGATCACGAGCAGAACGCCTCGACCTCGACCGTGCGCCTTGCCGGCTCGTCCGGTGCCAACCCCTTCGCCTGCATTGCCGCCGGCATTGCCTGCCTCTGGGGCCCGGCCCATGGCGGCGCCAACGAGGCGGCGCTGAAGATGCTCGGCGAGATCGGGCATGTCGACAACATCCCGAAATTCATCGCCAAGGCGAAGGACAAGAACGATCCGTTCCGCCTCATGGGCTTCGGCCATCGCGTCTACAAGAACTACGATCCGCGCGCCAAGATCATGCAGAAGACCACGCATGAGGTGCTCGGCGAACTCGGCATCAAGGACGACCCGCTGCTGGACGTCGCGATGGAGCTGGAGCGGATCGCGCTGCACGACGACTATTTCATCGAGAAGAAGCTCTATCCGAACATCGACTTCTATTCGGGCATCACGCTGAAGGCGATGGGCTTCCCGACCTCGATGTTCACCGTGCTGTTCGCCCTGGCGCGCACCGCCGGCTGGATCGCCCAGTGGAAGGAAATGATCGAGGATCCGGACCAGAAGATCGGCCGGCCGCGCCAGCTCTATACCGGCGCCACCCGCCGCGACTTCGTCCCGATCTCGCGCCGCAAGTAAGCGCTGCGCGACACGCGTTCAAAAGAGACGGGGCGCCTTTCGGCGCCCCGTTTTTCTTTGGGATTGGCGCGTGGCGAATGGGGATGAAACGGCGCGCCTCGGCCATTTCCCCACTCGCTGTTTCGCCATTCGCTACCCGCTGTTCCGCTACTCGCTCGCCGCGATCGCCAGGGTCATCGGGCGGTCGGCCCGCCTCCTGGCGGCGGTGTCGAGGACCACGCGCGCGGCGCGCATGCTCGGATCCTCGCCGTCGAAGGCCATGATCGCATCGAGCCTGGCGAAGGCCTCGAGCTGGGCGCGCCGCTCGGGCGTATCCTGGATGATCGCGGCGAGCGGCGGCGCCACCGTTTCCACCGTGCCGTATTCCTGCAGGAATTCCGGCACCACGCGCTCGTTCAGGATGTGATTGGCGAGGACGGCGGTCTTGGTGATGATGATACGCCGGCCGATCTGCGCTTCCAGCCAGCCGGTGCGATAGGCGACGACCAGCGGGATCCGCGCGATCGCGAGCTCGAGCGTCACCGTGCCGGAACAGGCGAGCGCGGCCCGCGCGGTGCGGAAGGCCTCGAACTTCTCCTCTTCGGTGTCGACGATGCGCGGCTTGACCGGCCAGCCGGCGATCTCGCTTTCGATCAGGCCGCGCAGATGCGGCACCGCCGGCAGCACCAGATCCATCGGCCCGACCATGTTCCGCACCCTGGCGAGCGTGCCGGCAAAGAGCGGCGACAGCCTCTTGATTTCCAGCTTGCGGCTGCCGGGCAGGACGAGCACGCGCGGCGGATCGGCCTCGCGCCGGGCCTGCTCGGCGGCGTTCGGCCTGATCTCATGGAGCCGCTCGGAAATCGGATGGCCGACATAGGTCGTCGGCGGACCGCCGAGCCTGGCGTGGATCTCCGGTTCGAACGGCAGCAGCGCCAGGAGATGATCGACATAAGGCCGCATCTCGGCCGCCCGGCCGGGCCGCCAGGCCCAGACCGAGGGCGAGACGTAGAAGACGACGGGAATATCCGGCCGGATCTTGCGGATGGCGCGGCCGACGCGCCGGTTGAAGCCGGGGCAGTCGATCAGCACCAGCACGTCGGGCGGCGCGGCGGCGAGAGCATCGACCGTTTCGCGCACGCGGCGCAGGATCTTCGGAATATGGGTGATGATCGAGGTGATGCCGAACAGGGCGATGTCGGTCATCGGAAAGCGCGAGGCAAGGCCCCGGCTGGTCATGCGCGGTCCGCCGACGCCGCGGAACGTCGTGCCGGGCGCAAGCTGTCCGAGCGCATCCATCAGATGGGCGCCGAGCTGGTCGCCGGACTCCTCGCCGGCTATGACGAAGACGTCGAGCGGCCGGTTGCGGTCGGTCATGACCTCAGTCATGGTCCACCTCCCTCGTCGCATCGACGCCGACGACGAACAGGCCGTGCCGGTCGGCGAGGCGAATGATCTCCTGCGGCTCGACCATCAGGGTCGAGCCGGCGATCACGGCGATACCGCGCAGTCCCGCCGCGGCGGCCTTCTCGACCGTGGCAGGCCCGATAGCCGGCAAATCGATCCGCCTGTCCTGATTGGGTTTCGGCGCCTTGACCAGCGTGCCGATCGCCTTGCCCCATTTGAGCCGGCCCGAGACGCGCATCGCCGCACAGCGTTCCAGCATGCCGTCGGTGCCTTCCGCCCCCTCCACGGCGACGATGCGCTTGGCGCCGATCACCATGCCCTGGCCGACATCGTAGGGGCCGAGGGCGCGCATCGCGGCGAGCGCCTGGGCGATGTCGACGAGGTCTTCGTGATCGGGCACCCGGCGCGACAGCGGCCCGACCGGCATGAGCAGTTCCGGAGCGACGTCCTGCGCGGCGAGCAGGCGAAATCCCTGCCGCTCGAACAGCCGCGCCACGCCGCGCAGCAGGTGGTCGTCGCCGCCGCGGTAGAGTCGCGCCATTTCCGGAATGTGCTTGAGCGCGACCAGGTCCGGCATGGTCGTCCAGAGGTTCGGCCGCACCAGCGAGCCGATGAAGACGAGATCCCGGCAGCCGGCGCGCCGGGCCGCCTTCAGGATGGCGCCGAACTGGCCGATGCCGACCCAGCTGTGCGGGTAGACGGTCAGGTCCTGCCCGGCAATGCCCTTCAGCAGCAGGCCATGGACCGCCCGTCCCTGCGC
This sequence comes from Phreatobacter sp. AB_2022a, assembly GCF_026847585.1. Classification (NCBI taxonomy): domain Bacteria; kingdom Pseudomonadati; phylum Pseudomonadota; class Alphaproteobacteria; order Hyphomicrobiales; family Phreatobacteraceae; genus Phreatobacter; species Phreatobacter sp. AB_2022a. The sequence continues at coordinate 180,949 of NZ_JAPSET010000004.1, read as the reverse complement.
GGTCGCCGCCTTGGCGAGCGCGAGGGGAAAGGCCCCCGCCCCGGCAATGATGCCGAGCGGCGTCGGCTCGGCCTGCCCTGCCCCGGTCTCGGGACCGGCGGGACTGGTCACGGTCTCGCTCATCGCCTTCACGTCACTTTCGGCCGATGGCGACGCCTGCCGCGTCACGCGTCATCGGCGATGTCGCTGCTGACGCCCCGCACCGGCGGCCGCATCAACGGCCGCTTGCCGCCCGCCTCGACGAAGCGGATCACCCGGCCCGCTGCGGGATGGTCGCGATAGGTCCCGGCGGCCTTTTCGCGCCTCTCGGCATAAGTCCCCTCGCCGTCGAACAGCGCCTTGTAGCACGCCCTGACGGCATGCATGTCGGCGCGCGAGAAGCCGCGCCGCTTCATGCCGACGGCATTGATGCTGACGAGCTCGCCGACCACGCCGTTCGGCGCGAAGGCCATGCCGAAAGGCACGACGTCGTCCTTCACCCCGGTCATGCCGCCGACCATGGCGTATTCGCCGATCCGGGTGAACTGGTGCACCGTGCAGAGCCCGGCGAAAAACACGAAGTCCCCGACATGGACATGGCCGGCCAGCGTCGCGACATTGGCCATGATGACATTGTTGCCGATCCGGCAATCATGCGCCACATGCGAGAAGGACATCAGGAAGCAGCTGTTGCCGATCACGGTAAGGCCCGTGCGGGCGCTGCCGCGATTGACCGTCACGTTCTCGCGGATGAGGCAGTCCTCGCCGATCTCCAGCCGGGTCGGCTCGCCCTTGTAGGACAGGTCCTGCGGCGGTCCGCCGACGGCGGCGAACGGGAAGATCTCGGTGCGCGCGCCGACATGGGTCGCGCCGGAAACGGTCACGTGGCTGTGCAGCGTCACGCCGTCGCCGAGTTCGGCCTCGGGGCCGACCACGCAGAACGGGCCGATGGTCACGCCCGTCCCGATCTTGGCGGTCGGCGCGACCCGCGCCATGGGATCGATGGAAACGGGCTTGTCGGTCATGGCCATGCTCAAAGATCGGCCAGCATCGCGGAGAGTTCGGCTTCCGCCACCAGCTTGCCCTCGACGAAGGCCTCGCCGCGGTAGAACCAGATGTTCCGCTTCTTCGCCGTCTTCGTCATGTGGTACTCGACGACGTCGCCGGGGATGACCGGCTTGCGGAACTTCACCTTGTCGATGGTCATGAAGAACACCGCCTTGCTCGCCTTGCCGCCCTGGGCGAGCAGCGCGAGGACCCCGCCGGTCTGCGCCATGCCTTCGACCATCAGCACGCCGGGCATGATCGGATTGCCCGGAAAATGGCCGGTGAACTGCGGCTCGTTGACGGTGACGTTCTTGATGCCGACGCCGAACTCGTCGCCGCGGATCTTGACGACCTTGTCGATCAGCAGGAACGGATAGCGGTGCGGCAGCACGCTGAGCAGTTGCTGGATGCCGGCGGCATCGATGCTGGTCGTCTCGTCCATCGCCTGAACCTTAACTCCTCAATCCGATTGCCGCGCCTTGGCGAGCCGCTCGAGGGTCGCGATCTCGCGGAACCATTCCTTGACCGGCTTGGCCGGGCGGCCGCCCCAGCGCGCACCGACGGGCACGTCGCCCTTCACCACCGAGGACGCCGCGATCTGCGCGCCGGAGCCGATGACCGCGTGGTTGTTCACGCCCACCTGGCCGCCGAGCATGACGAAATCACCGATCGTCACCGAGCCGGAAATGCCGACCTGGCTGACGATGATGCAATGCCGGCCGATCGCCACGTTGTGCGCGATCTGCACGAGATTGTCTATTTTTGTGCCCTCGCCGATGACGGTGTCGCGAATATGGCCCCGATCGATCGTCGCATTGGCGCCGATCTCGACATCGTCCTGGACGATGACCCGGCCGATCTGCGGCACTTTCAGGTGTCCCGCGGGACCTGGCTGGAAGCCGAATCCGTCCTGCCCGATGCGCACGCCGGCATGCAGGATGACCCGGTTGCCGACCAGCGCATGGGCAATGGAGGCCGAGGGGCCGACCGCGCCGTCGCGGCCGATGCGCACGCCGGGGCCGATCACCGCACCGGCCGCGATGAGCGTGCCGGCCCCGATCTCGGCGCCCGGACCGATGACCGCGCCGGGATCGACGATGGCGCCCGGCTCGATCCGCGCGGTCGGGTGGACGATCGCGCCGTGCGAAATGCCCGAAGCCCCGAACATGGATTGCGGCCGCAGTGCCGCCGGATAGAGCTTGCGCGTCACCGAGACGAACGCGGCGTGCGGATGGGCGACGACGATCGCCGCCGTGCCCTCCGGCACGTCGCCGCGATGCCGCGCGGTGACGAGGCAGGCGGCGGCGCGTGTCGCCGCGAGCTGGCCGGCATATTTGGGATTGTCGAGGAAGGACAGGTCCCCCGGCCCGGCATCGGCGAGCGCGGCTACCCCCGTCAACGGCCGGTCCGGACCGGCCGCGACGAGTTCGCCTTTCAGAAAAGCGGCGACCGAGGCGACAGTCATCGCCTCGGCCGGGGTGAAAAAGATCGGGTCCGTCATGATCAGCCTGCTTGTGATCTCCCTATGCCCCGCCGTCAAGCGGGGTGCGGTGGATCAGAAGCGCGTGCCGCCCGAGAAGCGGAAGTACTGCGTGCGGTCCCACGACGCCTTCGAGAGGACGAACGAATAGTCGAACCGGATCGGGCCGAAGGGCGAGTTCCACAGGAGGCCGACACCGACGGACGAGCGGACGATGTGGTCCGAGGAACTGCGGCCGCTGAGCGGGTCGTTCAGGTTGACCGGCAGGTTGCCGAGCTGGGTGGTGCTGTTGTAGCCCCAGACCGAACCGGCATCCGCATAGAGCGCGCCGCGCATGCCGAAGTCGCGCGGCAGGAAGTTCAGCGGGAAGGTCACTTCCGCCGACACGCCCCAGTAGTTCGTGCCGCCGATGGCGTCGGCATAACGGTTGTCGACACCGTAGGCGCGGGCGGACGCGAAGTCGCGCGGGCCGATGCCGGCGGTCTGGAAGCCGCGCACCAGCTCCGGTCCCATGAAGAACTGGTCGACGGCGTCGAGCTTGCCGCCGGTGCTCTTGTTGCTGCCGAGGCCGAAGATGTTGCCGGCCTGGCCGCGCAGCATCAGGATCCAGTCGTTGGTGAGGTCGTGATAGTAGCGGATCTCACCGGTCGTGCGGACGAAGCGGGCATTGCCGCCGAGGCCCGCCACGTCCTGCCGCAGTTCGGCGAACAGGCCCTGGCTCGGGTTCACCGCGCGGTCGAGGTTCGAATAGATCAGCGAATAGCCGAGCATCGAGATGAAGCGCGTCTTGTCGTTGATCGCGCGGAGCGCAACCGAGGCCTCGCCGTCGTCAAGGCAGTTGAACAGCGGATTGCCCGGCGAGTTCAGCGTCGGAACGCCGCCGACATTGTAGAGCGCGCCATCGTTCTTGCCGCCGGCTGCCAAGATGTCGGCAGCTTCCTTGGAACCCGAATTCAGATAGACGACGCGTCCGTCAGCACGCGTGTACTGGTTCAGGCTGTCGCCGTAGCTGTTGTTGCAGTTCCGCAGGTCCTCGCGCAGCGAGATGCGCTGCATCATGCCGGTATAGCGGAGCTGGACGGCGAACTGCTCGGTGATCGGAACGCCAAGACGCAGCGTGCCGCCATAGGACGTCGACGAGAAGGCCTGGTAGTTCGACACCGACGAGTTGCGCCAGAACAGGTCGAAGCCGCCCGACAGGCGGTAGTCGAGCAGGTAGGGCTCGGTGAACGAGAAGTTCACGCCCTGGGTGCGCTGGCCGAGCGTGCCGCCGAGGCGGACGAACTGGCCGCGGCCGAGGAAGTTGCGCTCCTCGACGGAGGCTTCCGCGATGAAGCCGTCCGAGGTCGAGAAGCCGCCGGAGATCGAGAACTGGCCGGTCGGCTGGTCCTCGACATCGACATTGACGATGACGCGGTCGGCGGCCGAGCCGGGCTCGGTGGTGATCTTGACGTTCTTGAAGAAGCCGAGATTCTTCAGGCGGCGCTCGGCACGGTCGACCAGGACGCGGTTGTAGGCGTCGCCTTCGGCCATGTCGAACTCGCGCCGGACCACGCGGTCCTGGGTGCGGGTATTGCCGCGGATGTTGATCCGCTCGACATAGACGCGCGGCCCCTCTTCCACCACGTAGACGAGGTTGACGGTGAGCGTCGACGGATCGCGCTCGCCGCGCGGACGAACCTGGGCGAAGGCATAGCCGCGGCGGGCGACCTCGAGGGTGACGTCCTCGAGCGATTTGTCGACCAGCTCGACATTGTAGACGCCGCCGGGCTGGGTGCGCACGGCGCGGCGCAGCATGGCGCCGTCGACGTCGCGGATGTTCGACTGCACGTCGACCGAGCCGATCCGGTACTGCGGACCTTCCTCGATCTCGATGGTGATGGTGAAGGCGTTCGCCGCGCGGTCGAAATCGGCACGCGCGGAGAGGATGCGCATGTCGACGAAGCCGGAGCGCAGGTAGAGGCGACGCAGCGCTTCCTGGTCGGCATTCAGGCGGTCGGCGTCATAGACGTCGTTCGAACGGATCCAGGACAGGAGGCCCGTCTCGCCCGTCGACATCACGTCCAGCAGGCGCTGGCGGCCGAAATGATTGTTGCCGACGAAATTGATCGAGCGGACCGAGGCCTTGCGGCCTTCGTTGATCTCGAACACCAGGTCCATGCGGCCGTTCGGCTGCTGGATGGTCTTCGGCACGATCTCGACGTCGTAGCGGCCGGAGCGGCGATAGACGTCGTAGAGACGCTGCACGTCGGACTGGACCGTCGAGCGCGAGAAGGTGCCGCGCGGACGGGACTCGATCTCGTTGAGCAGCTGCTCGGTCTTCAGGCGCCGGTTGCCCTCGAACACGACGCGGTTGATCACGTCGTTCTCGACCACCGTGACGACCAGCCGGCCGCCCTGGCGGCTCACGCGCACGTCGCGGAACAGGCCTGTCGCGTACATGGCCTTGATGCCCTCGTCGACGCGCGCTGCCGAGAGCGGCTCACCCGGGCTGGTGGAGAAATAGGAGCGGACCGTGTCGGCCTCGATGCGCCGATTGCCCTGCACGACAATCGAGCTGGCCGACTGCGCGCTGACTCCCGTCGACAGGGCGGTGCTGGCGAGCATGGCGGTCGCCACACCCGTCGTAGCCACCGTCCCTGCGATCACGACCGTTCGGACCGTCCGAGCGAAAAGAGTCATGAATCACGCGCCTGTCTGTTCAATTTGTTGGTTTCCGCGCGAACGCGGACCGCCCACGGAATCCCCAAGGGCGGGTTGCTTGTAGCCGGTTTCAACGACAGTGCAAACTGCACCGCGAAGCGCCCTACCGTTTTTTACTGCCCGTTGCCGCAACGCCACGCACCTCATCATCCGACGAACCTGCCGAACAGTGCCCCGAGGGGCCCGCGCAGGTCGTTCCAAGTCGCAAAAATCATCAAAGTCATGACCATCACGAAGCCGATCCGGAACGCGGTCTCCTGAGCGCTTTCGCTCATGGGCCGGCCACGGATCGCCTCGATGGCGTAGAACACCAGGTGACCGCCATCGAGCAGCGGTATCGGAAAGAGATTAAGCAGGCCTATCGACACCGAGATCAGCGCCGCGAAGCCGAGCAGCGTGCTGAAGCCGACCGAGGCCGCCTCGCCCGCGACCTGGGCGATGCGGATCGGCCCGCCGAGCTGGTCCGCGCTCTGCGTGCCCATGAAGATGCCGCCGATATAGCTCAGTGTGCTGGAGATCACGAACCACGTCTCCTCGACGCCCATCCAGGCCGCTGCGAGCGGATTGTAGCGGCGCATTTCGATGTCGCCCGGCTGGGTCGACTTGGAAATGCCGAGCCGGCCGATCCGGTGCGTGCCGCCGAACCGGTCCTTGAACTCGTAGGTCGCCGGCGTCGCGGTCAGGGTGGCCTGGCCGCCGTCGCGCTCGACGACAACCGAAAGCGGCCGGCCGGCGCTGCCGGCAACGATCCGCTGCATGTCGGCAAAATTGTCGATGGCCCGACCGTCGATCGAGACGATGAGGTCGCCCGGCTTGAAGCCGGCCGCGGCGGCGGCGCTCTCGGCGACGATGGTTTCGACGCGCGGCGCCGTGATCGGCTTGCCGAAGAGCGTGAAGACCGCGGTGAAGATGACGATCGCGAGGATCAAATTCGCGATCGGCCCGGCGGCGACGATGGCTGCGCGCTGGGCCAGGGTCTTGTGGAAGAAGCTTTGCGAGCGCTCCGCCTCCGTCATCGCGCCGGCGGTCTCGAAATCCGGGCGGCTCGCGGCATCCGCATCGCCGAAGAACTTCACGTAGCCGCCGAGCGGAATGGCGCAGAGTTTCCAGCGCGTGCCGTGACGGTCATTGAAGCCGGCGAGCTCGCGGCCGAAGCCAATGGAAAAGGCCTCGACGCGCACCCCGCAGCGGCGCGCGACCCAGAAATGGCCGAGCTCGTGGAAAAACACCACGATCGTCAAGACGAACAGGAATGCAATGAGGGTCGGGAGAATTCCCAAGCCCCACCCACCCCACGCGGAGATGAAGTTCATCACGATGTCCCACGGATATGCGCCGGCCATCCTGGCTGAGCCCACACCCTCCCAGGGGTGAGGATGCCGGAGCCGGCGTCAGATGCAAGAGGTCCTGGCGCGATCTCTCGCGACATGGTCAATGAATCTTAAGTCATCCAATGTGGCCGCAGCGGGGCCGCTCCCGTGGCTCGCCAGGACATTTTCGACGACCCGCGCAATGTCGCCGAAGCGCAGGCGCCCGGCGAGAAAGGCCTCGACCGCCACCTCGTTGGCGGCATTGAGCACGCAGGGCGCGCGCCCGCCGGCCGCCATCGCCTCGATCGCCAGCCTGAGCGCGGGAAACCGCACGAGATCGGGCTCCTCGAAGCTGAGCGAGGCGAGCCTTGCGAGATCGAGGCGTTGCGCCGGCCCGTCGATGCGCTCGGGAAAGCCGAGGCAGGATGCGATCGGCGTGCGCATGTCGGGCGTGCCGAGCTGGGCGATGACCGAGCCGTCGCGGTAGCCGACCATGCCGTGGATGATCTGCTGGGGATGGACGAGCACCTTCAGGCGGCTCGGCTCTATTGCGAAAAGATGATGCGCCTCAATGAGTTCCAGGCCTTTGTTCATAAGGCCGGCGGAATCGACCGTAATCTTGGCACCCATGGCGAAATTGGGATGCTTGAGAGCGTCTGCCGGTTCGGCGCGGGCGATCGCCTCGGCGGTCCAGGTGCGGAACGGGCCGCCCGAGGCGGTCAGCCAGACCGTCTCGACATCCTCCATGCGCGAGCCGGCCAGCGCCTGGAAGACGGCGTTGTGCTCGGAATCGACGGGCAGGAGGCGTGCGCCATTGCGGCGCGCCGCGGCCATGACCAGATCGCCGGCGGCGACCAGGCTCTCCTTGTTGGCGAGCGCGACCGTGGTGCCCTGCCCGATCGCGGCGAGCACCGGGGCGACGCCGGCTGCCCCCGAAACCGCCGCCACCACCATGTCGCAGGCCCGTGCCGCCGCCGCGGCGACGGCCTCGGGGCCGGCGGCCGCTTCGATGCCCGAGCCCGCCAGGGCCTCCTTCAGCGCGCCATAGGCGGCGGGATCGGCGACGGCGGCGAAACGCGCGCCCTCCGCCCGCGCGATCCGCGCAAGCTCGGCCGCCTGGCCGTTGGCGGTCACGGCCTCGACACGGAACCGGTCACGGTGACGGGCGACGAGGTCGAGCGTCGAGCTGCCGACGGAGCCGGTGGCTCCGAGAATGGTGAGTGCGCGCATGCCCTCTCCTACCAGATCAGGATGCCGGCTGCGGGATTGGCAAATCCGCCGCGCGCGAGCCCGATCAGGGCTGCGGCGAGCGCGGCGACCAGAAAGCCGTCGAGGCGGTCCATCACGCCGCCATGGCCGGGGATCAGGCCGCCGGCATCCTTCGCCTCGAAGCGCCGCTTGATCGCGGATTCGAAGAGGTCGCCGGCCTGGCTGAGCGCGGCGATCGCCAGCGTCACGACGACGAGGCCGGGACCGACGGGCAGACCGGCGATCCCGACAATGGCGCAGCCGAGCAGAGCACCGATCAGCGTGCCGCCGGCGAAGCCCGCCCAGGTCTTCTTCGGCGACAGGCGCGGCCAGAGCTTCGGACCGCCAATGGCGCGACCGGCAAAATAGGCGCCGACATCGGTGCCCCAGACGACCGCGAAGAGCCAGAGAATGGCGACGAAGCCATAGGCCGCGTCATCGCGCAGGATGACCGGGCCGGCGACCACGGCCGCCGCGTAGAGCAGTCCGCCGATCGCCCAGCGCGACACGCCGGCGGGCGAGAAGGCGAGCGCGAAGCCGGTGCCGATGCCGAGCGCGATCAGGCCGAAGCCCGGGTTGAGGAAATAGCGGATCAGCACGACCGCCGCGACCAGCGCGGCGATCTCGCCGGCGAACAGGACCGGCGGCGCATCGGCATGGACCAGCCGGTTCCACTCGAACAGCACGGCGATGGCCGCGACCAGCCAGAACAGGGCGAACGGCCAGCCGCCGAGCCAGGCGACCGCGATGGCGACCGGAATGAGCACCAGGGCCGACGCGACGCGTCGCAGCAGGTCCGGATCGGAAAAGGCACCAGCCGGCCGCTGGTCGGGCGTCATGAGTTCAGCCGCCCGTGGCGGTGGCGAGGCCGCCGAACCGGCGTTCGCGCCGGCCATATTCGGCGAGGGCCTCGAGCAGCGCTTCCCGGCCGTAGTCCGGCCAGAGGATCGGCTGGAACACCAGTTCCGAATAGGCGGCCTGCCACAGCATGAAATTGGACAGGCGCTCCTCGCCCGAGGTGCGGATGATGAGGTCGGGGTCGGGAATGCCCGAAGTCGACAGCCGTCCGGCAATCGCCTCGGGCGTGATCGAGGCCGGATCGCGGCGCCCGGCCGCCACCTCCTCGGCGAGCGCCCGCGCGGCGTTGGCGATCTCCTGCCGGCTGCCGTAGTTGAAGGCGACGACCAGCGTCTGGCGCCGGTTGCCGGCGGTCAGCGCCTCGGCCTCGACCAGCAGGCGGGCAATGTCGGGCGCGAGATCGTGGCGGTCGCCGGCAATGCGCACGCGCACGCCGGCCTCGTGCAGCTCCGCGAGGTCGTTGCGGATGAAGCGCTTCAGGAGGCCCATCAACGCCGAGACCTCGGCCAGCGGCCGCGACCAGTTCTCCGACGAGAAGGAATAGATGGTGACGATCTCGATGCCGATCTCGCGCGCCGCCTTCAGGGTGCGCCGCAGCGCCTCGACGCCGCGGCGGTGGCCTTCGACGCGCGGCAGGCCGCGGGCGGTCGCCCAGCGGCCGTTGCCGTCCATGATGATGGCGACGTGACGCGGCAGCCCGCCCGGCGCCGCGGGGGCGTCAGGCTGGCCAGGCTCTGCCTCCTGTCGGTCGGTCATGCTCATCGCCGCGCCAATCCCCGTCAGACGGTCATGATCTCTTTTTCCTTGGCGGCCAGGAGCTGATCGATCTCGGCGATGTGCTTGTCCGTCTCCTTCTGCACCTGGTCGGCGCCGCGGGCGTGATCGTCCTCGCTCATCGAATGGTCTTTTTCCTTGGCCTTGAGGATGTCGAGGCCGTCGCGGCGCACGTGGCGCACCGCGATACGGGCGTTCTCGGCATATTTGTGCGCCACCTTGACCATGTCCTTGCGGCGATCCTGAGTCAGTTCCGGGATGCGCAGGCGGATCACCTGGCCCTCGGTCTGCGGATTGAGGCCGAGGCTGGAATCGCGGATCGCCTTCTCGACCGCCGCCACCATGCCGCGGTCCCAGACCTGCACCGACAGGAGGCGCGGCTCCGGCACGGAGACGGTCGCGACCTGGTTGATGTGCATGTTCTGGCCATAGGCCTCGACCACGATCGGGTCGAGCAGGTTCGGCGACGCGCGCCCGGTGCGCAGGGTGCCGAGCTCGTGCTTGTAGCTGCCGATCGCCCCCTGCATGCGGCGGGTGATGTCGGCAATGTCGAAGGTCGGGGACGCGGCCATGGGATACGCCTCTTGATCGTTGCGCGGGAATGAGCCCGCGGAATGCGGCAGGTCAGCTGGTGACCAGGGTAAAGCGTCCGGTGCCGGTCAGAACCGAAGTGACCGCATTGGGCGCATCGAGTGAGAACACGATTATCGGAAGACGGTTCTCGCGGGCAAGAGCGAAGGCGGCCGTATCCATGACCTTGAGATCCCTGGCGATCGCCTCGTCGGCGGTCAGCGCGTCGAAACGCTCGGCATCGGGATGGGTCTTGGGGTCGGCGGAATAGATGCCGTCGACATTGGTGCCCTTCAGAACGACGTCGCAGTTGAGCTCCACCGCCCGCATGGTGGCGGTCGTGTCGGTGGTCAGGAGCGGCACGCCGATGCCACCACCGAGGACGACGATGCGGCCCGCCGCGAGATGGCCAAGTGCATGGCGCGCGGTATAGGTGTCGAGCGCCTCCGGCACGGGCTCCGCCGAAAGCGCCACCGCGGGATGGCCGAGAGCCTGGATCTGGCCGGCCAGCGTGATCGCGTTCATGACGGTCGCAAGCCGTCCGATGGCGTCGGCATCGACCCGGCTGAGGCCGATGCCGGCGATCTGCTTGCCCCGGAAGATATTGCCGCCGCCGACCACCACCGCGATCTCGATGCCGGCCCTGGCGGCGGCGACGAGATCCTGCGCGATTGCTCTGACGACCTTGGGATCGAAGCCGAAGTCGGCCGATCCCGCCAGCGCCTCGCCGGAAATCTTCACCAGCGCGCGCTTGTAGCCCGATCCGGCCATCGCCCCCTCCCGACTCGAAACATTCCACAGAAGCTGTCGGCGACGGGTTTAGCCGAACGAGGCGCCCGCGCAACCGCCCGCGGGGCCGGCCGCCCCCATCGTCCCAAGAAAACGGCCGGCGAAGCATGCCGGAAGCTGCGCCAATTGGCCACAGAACCGGCCCGCGGCCCGGCGCGCACGAAAAAGGGGCGGTCGCCCGCCCCTCTCGATCGCTCGGCAGCGTGTGCCGGTCAGGCCTTGATGCCGGCCTGGGCGGCCACTTCCGCCGCGAAATCGCTCTCGGCCTTCTCGATGCCCTCGCCGAGCGCGAAGCGCACGAAACCGGCGACCTTGATGGGCGCGCCGACCTTGCCTTCGGCTTCCTTGACGGCCTGGGCGACCGACTTGCCGGTGTCATGGATATAGGCCTGCTCCAGGAAGCAGACTTCCTTGTAGTAGGTCTTCAGGCCGGACTCGACGATCTTGGCCAGGACATGCTCGGGCTTGCCGGCATTCTTCTCGGCCAGGATCGCCTGCTCGCGCGCGACCACGGCCGGGTCGAGGCCGGCGGCGTCCAGCGCCAGCGGGTTGGCGGCGGCGACGTGCATGGCGAGCATGCGGCCGAGCTGGGCGAGCTCCTCCTTCGACCCGGTCGATTCGAGCGCGACCAGCACGCCGATCTTGCCGAGGCCCGGATCGACCTGGTTGTGCAGATAGCTGGCGACGACGCCGGCGCCGACCGACAGCACGGCGGCGCGGCGCAGCGACATGTGCTCGCCGATGGTCGAAACGGCATTGGTCAGCGCGTCGGCGACCGTCGTGCCGCCCTGGTCCTTGGCCGCGAGGATCGCCGCCACGTCGTCGCCGGTCTTGAAGGCGACATGGGCGATCATCTTCACGAGGCCCTGGAACTGGTCGTTGCGGGCGACGAAGTCGGTCTCGGAATTGACTTCGACCACGGCGGCCTTGGCGCCGTCGGCCCAGACGCCGACAAGGCCTTCGGCCGCGACGCGGCCGGCCTTCTTGGCGGCCTTGGACAGGCCCTTCTTGCGCAGCAGATCGACCGCCGCCTCGATGTCGCCATTGGTTTCGGTCAGCGCGGCCTTACAGTCCATCATGCCCGCGCCGGTCATCTCGCGCAGTTCCTTGACCATTTGGGCGGTGATAGCAGCCATGGGGGTCGTTCCTCGAAATCGAATGGATGATCAGGATGGGAAACGGCCGGCCCGAGGGTTCGGACCGGCCGGAATCACGTCAACCGGGTCTCCCGCTCCGATGCCCGCATGCGTTCAGCACGCGGACATGTCGAGCGGATGACGTGCGGCGAATGCCTTACGCGGCCTCGGCCTCGACCAGCGCCTTGGACTGGGCGACCCAGCCGTCGACGCGGCCGGGCAGACCGACGCTGTCGCCGATCTCCGCGGCATCGGCCGGGGTGAACGAGGCGATCTGCCAGAAGTGGAACACGCCGAGATCGTTGAGCTGCTTCTCGATGGCCGCCGACACGCCGGTGAGCTTGGTCAGCTCGTCGGCGATGCCGCGCGGACCGGCCAGCCGCTCGAAGCCGGCGGGAGCGGACGGCAGGTCCTCCTCCATCGGCTTCTCCGAGGCGCCGAGGTCGACGCCCGCCGAGCCCTGGGCGCGGGCGAGGCCGTCGATGGCGGCGCGGGCGATCAGGTCGCAATAGAGCGTCAGCGCGCGGCCGGCATCGTCATTGCCCGGGATCGGATAGGTGATGCCGTCGGGGTCGCAGTTGGTGTCGACGATGGCGGCGACCGGAATGCCCAGGCGACGGGCCTCCAGGATGGCGATCGCCTCCTTGTTGGTGTCGATCACGAACATCAGGTCCGGCGTGCCGCCCATGTCCTTGATGCCGCCCAGCGCGCGCTCGAGCTTGTCGCGCTCGCGCGTCAGCGTCAGGGCTTCCTTCTTGGTGTAGCCGGTGCCGCCGTGGCCGAGCGATTCGTCCAGCTTGCGCAGGCGCGAGATCGACTGCGAGACGGTCTTCCAGTTGGTCAGCGTGCCGCCGAGCCAGCGCGAATTGACGTAGTACTGGGCCGAACGCTTGGCGGCGTCGGAGATCGCCTCCTGGGCCTGGCGCTTGGTGCCGACGAACAGCACGCGGCCGCCCTTGGCCACCGTGTCGGAGACCGCGACGAGGGCGCGGTGCAGCATCGGCACGGACTGGGCGAGGTCGATGATGTGGATGTTGTTGCGCACGCCGAAGATGAACTGGTTCATCTTCGGGTTCCAACGGTGGGCCTGATGGCCAAAGTGGCAGCCAGCTTCCAAAAGCTGACGCATGCTGAAATCGGGCAGCGCCATGGTCTTCTCCGGTTAAGCCTCCGCGGATATGGGCCGGCCCAGAATGGGCCCGACACCACCGGAGCGGCGAAAAGACGAGCGTCTTCCGCCGCGGGTCCGCGTGTGGAATGGGCGGGGCGATATACCAAACCGGCCGACAATGCAAGGTCCGGGCGCCCGGCCGCCCGGCCGTCGTTCAGATCCGGCCGGCGGCGATGGCGGCGATCAGGCCGGGCAGCGCCGACGGCTGCGCGCAAAGATGCGTCGCGCCGCTCTCGGTGAGCTCGGCCTCGCCGCCATAGCCCCAGGTGACGCCGATGGCCGTGACGCCGTGGCGGCGCGCCGCCGCGACATCGTGCTTGCGGTCGCCCACCATGATCGCGCGCGACGGATCGAAGCCCTGCTCGGCGATGATCTTGGCCATCAGGTCGCCCTTGTCGTCGAGGCTGCCGTCCAGTGTCGTGCCATAGACCCGGTCGAACAGGGGCGCATAGCCGAACCGCTCGATGATCGGCTGGGCGAAAGGCTCCGGCTTCGCGGTGCAGACGAACATGGCCGCAGCCTCGCCACGGATCGTCTCGACCGCCTCCATCATGCCGGGATAGAGCGCAAGGTCATAGAGGCCACCGCCGCCATAGTGCAGCCGGTAGCGCGCCAGCGCCGCCTCGACCGCCTCGCCCTCCGGCATGAACCGGGCAAAGGACGAGCGCAGCGACGGCCCGATGATCCATTTCAGCGTCTCGAAAGCCGGCGCTTCGTGGCCGGTATCGATGAGCGCCTGGCGGAAGCAGCCGACGATGCCTGGCGCGGGATCGGTCAGCGTGCCGTCGAGATCGAAGAGAACGGTCAGGGACATCCGGCCCGTCTAGCCCGGATCGGGCCGTTCCGCCACGCGCCCGGCCGCATCGCTCGTCCGCAGGGCCGCACCCGTGACTTTGTCGGCCTGCTCGGGCAACAAGGCCCTTTCCCCGCATCGGCCCCGGAGGTTCCCCCATGCCCGGCTCGGTCCTTGCCGTCAGCCGCAGCGCCGGCCACACGTTCAGCAAGAAGCGCGCGCTCTTCATCACGCTGATCGCCGGGCTCGGCGTCGAGGGCGACGCTCATGCCGGGGTCACCGTCAAGCACCGCTCGCGCGTCGCGCTCGACCCGAGCCAGCCCAATCTGCGCCAAATCCATCTCGTCCATGCCGAGCTGTTCGACGAGCTCCGCCAGAAGGGCTTCGAGATCGGGCCGGGCGACATCGGCGAGAACGTCACGACCGAGGGCATCGATCTCCTCGGCTTGCCGACCGGCGCGCTGCTCACGATCGGCACGGCCGCGATCGAGGTGACGGGGCTGCGCAATCCCTGCATCCAACTCGATCGCTTCCGGCCGGGCCTCACCCAGGCCGTGCTCGGCCGCGACGCGGCCGGCAAGCTGATACGCAAGGCGGGCATCATGGGCATCGTGCGCGCCGGCGGCATGGTCACGCCCGGCGATCCGATCGGCGTCACCCTGCCGGCGCCGCCGTTCCGCGCGCTGGAGCGTGTCTAGCCGGCGCGCGGGCGGCTACTCCGAATAGGGCTGCCGCAGCCCGAACAGCTGATGCACCGTCCGGTCGAGATCCTGGGCGAAGAATGGCTTTTTCAGATAGGCGGCCGCGCCGAGCTCCTGGGCGCGCTCGGCGATATCGGCGCTCGCCGACATCAGCACGACGCGCACATGACGGTTGACCGCCCGCAGCAACCGCAGCGTGCTGGCGCCGTCGATCCAGGGCATGTTCATGTCCAGAAAAACGATGTCGGCCCCTTCGCTCGCATAGTTCTCCAGCGCCGAGATGCCGTCGCCGGCCTGATAGACGTCAAGATTGAAGATCGAGTGGGACAGGATGCGCCTGACGATGCCGCGCGCGGTGCCCGAATCGTCGACGATCAGGATGCGCGTGCGCTGACTGACCCGTTCGAAGGTCTGCAGCACCGGGGCGATCGCTTCGGCGCCGAATGGCTTCACCAGGTAGTCATAGGCGGCCAGGCGCCGCATGCGGGCAATGGCTTCGGCATCGCCGGTGACCGAAACCACCACAAAAAACGGCATCTTGCCGTGATGCCGCACACGTTCGACAACCTCGGAGCCATCGATCTCCGGCATGGCGAGGTCGACGAAGGCAATGTCGACCGGCCGCTCCGAGAGGACGTCGAGCGCCTCCCGGCCGTTCTTCACCTCGATGATGGTGACGGCGCGGTCGAAAGCTTCGATGCCCGAACGGATCAGCCCGCGCCAGAAGGTCGAATCGTCGGCGATGAGCACGGTCCAGGGCGGGATGTCGATGATCGCAATGTCCGCATCCTCGCCCGGGGCCTCGGCGCTTGCCATTCACTTCACTCGTCGCAGCTGCAGTCCCGCCCTTCTTATCATTCGCGGGGCAAAGGTACCATTATGCTGTGTCGAGTTTCGTAGGGACATCTCAACTTCATGGTGTGATTTTCACAACCTCGAACATTTTCCCGCTTTTCGCCAATTCATCCATGCCCTTACGCCGCGGCACGGAGCCGTCGCCGACCGTGGCCGGCCGCCCCCGGCAGCCCGTCACCTGGCCGTTCCTATGTGGCATGCAGCGGCACGGCTCACGCCATCCGGCCGCGTTCCGCGGGCCTGCCGCCCGCCCGTCAGAGCGGACGCTCAGACCTCGCCGGAACCGATCGGACGCAGCCGCGTGATCCGGCTCGGGCTGCTCTCGGCCAGGAACAGGTCGCCTCCGGGCGTGCCGAAAATGCCATGTGCGCCGTTGAGCATGGGCCGCGCCCGGCCGATCCTGACCCCATCGGCGCCGATCAGGTGCAGGCTCGGCCCCTGGTCGGTGATGAAGGCCCGCCCCTCTGGATCGCCCCAGATCGCCACCGGCCGGTAGAAGCCGGTCCAGACGTCCAGCACCGCACCGTCGCGATCGAAAACCTGCACCCGGTCGCGGGTGCGGTCGATCACCACGACCCGGCCGTCGGCAAAGGTCCAGATGCCGTGCGGCTCGCCGAATTCGCCAGGTGCGAAGCCCAGTTCGCCCCAGGTCGCGATCAGCGCGCCATCGGCCGAAAAGCGGTGCACGTGGGATGCGGCATAGCCGTCGGCGACATAGATCTCGCCCCAGGGCGAGACCGAGACGTCGGTCGGATGGTTGAACGGGGCAAGCGGCACGCCCCGCGCGCCGAGCTGCCCGAGGCGCTCGCCTTGCGGCGAGAACCAGATGACCTCGTGCATGTCGCGATCGACCACGATCACCCGCCCTTCGGCATCGACGGTCAGCATGTGCCCGTCGGCGATCGTGTCGCCGCCCCAGCCGCCGAGATGGCGCCCCTCCGCATCGAGCTCGATCACGCGAGGATCGTCCGGCTGGGTCTGGCTGTCATGGCGCAGCAGCACGAAGACATGGCCGCGGCCATCCACGGCGACGTCGCTGACGAAACCGGCATTGGCCGGCCAGGCACCGAACGGACGCTCGACGCGATAGCGGGTCTCGCCCAGGGCGACGATCAGTTCGTGCGTGCTCACGAGCGGCGATCCTTTCTCGAACCGCGGCCAAAGGCAGTTTGACCGGCGGCGGGTTCTGCCGCTAGCACGCCTTGCGGGCGCCGTCATGCCTCCACACCGGCGAGGCTCCATGCATCGCAACCATCGATGCAGGGCAGATGCTCTCGCCGCCGGCTGCGCCCTGCCCCGCCGCTTTGGTATGATTTGCGCGAAATGCCGAGGGAGCATCGTCCCGATGTCCGCACCGTCCCTGCCCGTCACCGACGAACCCTGGCCATCCATCATGGCGCTCGCCGAGGCCGTGCGTGCCGGCCGCACGACCGCCGCCGCGGAAACCGAGCGGGCGATCGCACGGATCGCCGCGCTCAATCCTCGCCTCAATGCAGTGATCGCCTTTGATCCGGAGGATGCCAGGGCGCGGGCGGCAAGCGTCGACCGGCGCGTGGCGAGCGGCGAGAACCTGCCGCTGGCCGGCGTGCCGGTCACCATCAAGGACAATATCTGGGTCAAGGGCCGGCCGATCACCCAGGGCTCGCATCTGTTCAAGGATTTCGTCGCGCCCGAGAGCGCAGTCGCGGTCGAGCGTCTGGAGGCCGCCGGCGCGGTCATTCTCGGCATCACCAACACGCCGGAATTCGCCGCCAAGGGCCAGACCACCAATCGGCTCTACGGCGCGACGCGCCACCCGCTGGACCCGACACTGACGCCGGGCGGCTCGTCGGGCGGCGCGGTCGTATCGGTTGCGAGCGGCATGGTCCCCCTCGCCCTCGGCACCGATGCCGGCGGCTCGAGCCGCCGCCCGCCGGCCCATACCGGCCTCGTCGGCTTCAAGCCCTCGTTCGGTGCCATTCCCTATGGACCGGGCTTCGCCGAGCCGTTCTTCGGCATTTCCTGCAACTGCCCGATCACCCGCACGGTCGCCGAGGCGGCGCTGGCCTTCGACGTGATGGCGGGCCCCGATCCGCGCGACCCGCATTCGGCCTTCGTCGCGCCCGGCGAAAGTCTCGACTTCGGCGCCCTGACGCTCGCCTATTCGCCGAAATGGGGCCTCGACGTGCCGATGGAGCCGGAGATCGCCGCGCTGACCGACCGGGCGGTCGAGGCGCTGCGCGCAGCCGGCCTGACCATCCTGGACAAGGATCCGGACTGGCCGGACGGCATTGCCGAAGCCGGCCTCGGTCCGATCCAGCAGGCCGGCCTCGCCGCTCTCTACGGCGCGCGCTGGCAGGACGATCCTGACCAGATCGATGCCGATCTCGGCATCCAGATCAAGGCCGGCTTCGAACAGTCGAGCCCGGATGTCGGGCGGGCACTGCTGCTGTCGGAGGAAGTGGCGGTCGCCGCCGCCCGGTTCTTCCGGGATCATGCGATCGATGCGGCGATCGGCCCGACCACGCCCTGTCCGGCCTGGCCGATCGAGAAGCTCGGGCCCGAGACGATCGCCGGCGTGCCGGTCGGTCCGCGCGGCCATGCCGTGTTCACGCCGCTGTTCAACCACGCCCGGCAGCCGGCGATCTCCGTGCCCTGCGGCGTCACCGCGGCCGGGCTGCCGATCGGCCTGCAGATCGTCGCGCCGCGGCTGGCCGACCGCAAGCTGCTCGCCATCGCGGCGGCGATCGAGGCGATCCTCGACTGATCCGGGCCGGTCGTCAGACCGGCCCGCCGCGCCGCTCGCGATAGTCGCGCTCCATGCGCGCCGCGCCGGCGCGCACTTCGGCGAGGAAGGCCTGCGCAAGCCGCGACAGCGGCCGGCTCTTCGACCAGCCGACCGAGGCGACCGCCCGCGTCACCGGCTCGTAGGGCAGCACCACGAGGTCGCCGCCGGCGCCATAACGCGGCGAAAAGGGATCGACCACCGCCGCGCCGACGCCGCTTTCGGCCAGCACGCACGCCGTGTTGCAGTAGCGCACCTCGACCGTGTGCCGGAACGGCTGGCCGGCAAGACGGAAGCTGTTGCGCACCGCCTCGCCGAGGCGCGTGCCGCGCTCGAGCGCGATGAAGGGATGGTCGGCCAGATCCGCCGGGGTCACCACGGTGCGCCCGGCCAGGGGATGGCCCGGCTTGACGACGCAGACCATGTCGCCGGTGAAGACCGCCTCGCAATGCAGCCCCGGCCGCTCCTCGAGGCCGATCGCGAAGCCGAGCTCGACCAGATTGCTTTCGACGCTGTCGACCACGCCCTCGTAGCGCCGCACGTCGAAATAGACCTGCACCTGCGGCCGCTGGTCGAGGAACTGCCTGAGAGCGGTCGGAATGACGCCGTAGCCGATCGGCGGCGTCGCGACGATCCTGAGATGCCCGGCCTTGCTCTCCTTGAGGTCGCGAAGCTTGTTCTCCAGGAGCGTGTGCATCGTGAAGATGGCCTCGGCCTCGTCATGCAGCATCTGCGCTTCGCGGGTCGGGAACAGCCTGTTGTTGATCCGCTCGAACAGTGGAAAGCCGCTCTGCGCCTCCATCGCCTTGATGGCATTGCTGACCGCCGGCTGCGACAGGCCGAGCTGGTTCGCCGCGGCCACGGTCGTGCGGTGGCGGATGATGGCTCTGAGAATTTCCAGCTGACGGAGGGTCATGGCGCGACGCTTTATCACTCCGATGAATAGACAAGGCCAAAATATCATAGTCGAAACTATTGTTGCACCCTCGGCGCGGTGCCACAGTTCCGGCGGGCGGGCTGATCGCCGACGCCTCGGCCGGCGGCCCGCCACGATCGAAACAGTCCAGCAGAAGGCCAAGACCATGCCGCGCAGTCTTCGTGTCGCCGGCGCGCAAATGGGACCGACCCAGCGCAACGACAGCCGGGCGGCAACGCTCGATCGCCTCATCGCCCTGCTGGAACAGGGCGCGGCGCAGGGCGCGGGCCTCGTGGTCTTTCCCGAACTGGCCTTCACCACCTTCTTCCCGCGCTGGCTGATCGAACAGGACGCGCTCGACGTCTATTTCGAGCCGGCCATGCCGAACCCGGCAGTCCAGCCCCTGTTCGACCGCGCCCGCGCGCTCCAGGTCGGCTTCTATGTCGGCTATGCCGAGAAGACGCCCGAAGGGCGCCATTTCAACAGCGCCGTGCTGGTCGGCCCCGACGGCGCGATCCTGTCGAAATACCGCAAGGTGCATCTGCCCGGTTCGGTCGAGCCGCGCGCCGGGGAAAAGTACCAGCAGCTCGAGAAGCGCTATTTCGAATATGGCGATCTCGGCTTTCCGGCGGTCCGCGGCCCGAAGAGCTGGGGCGGGCCGATCACCGGCATGCTGATCTGCAACGACCGGCGCTGGCCGGAAGCCTGGCGCGTGCTCGGCCTGCAGGGCGTCGAACTCGTCTGCGTCGGCTACAATTCGGCGGCCTACGATCCGAATGGCGGGGATCGCGAGGATGCGGCGCTGCGCACCTTCCATGCCAAGCTCGCCGTCCAGTCCAATGCCTACATGAACGCCACCTGGGCCGTCGCCGTCGCCAAGGCGGGCGAGGAGGACGGCGCCGGGCTGATCGGTGGTTCCTGCATCGTCGACCCCAACGGGCGGATCGTCGCCGAGGCGGCCACGCTCGCCGACGAGGTCATCGTCGCCGATTGCGACTTCGACCTGTGCCAGCAGGGCAAGTCCAAGATGTTCAATTTCGAGGCTCACCGGCGGCCGCAATGGTACGGTCCGATCACCGCCCAGACCGGCGTGGTCGAACCCGCCGGCTGACGGCCGAGCCGGTGGCCGGTCCGATGCGATAGCGGACGCGGAGTGCATTCAGACACCAGGACCAGGACACCGACGACAAGAAGGCGGCGCCAGACCGCCTCGTCCAGATCAAGGGGATCAGACGGCATGAACAAGCCGATTTTTGCGAGGCCGCGGACCGCTGCGGCAGCCGGAGGGCGCCGATGACGCTCGCCACCACCCAGGGCCTGCCGGCGGCCTCCGGCGATCCCTTTCCGGACATTGCCGGCCTGAGGATCGTCAGGCGCACCCATTGGGGCCGCTGGCTGGCGGCGAGCGCGATCATCGCCGTTCTCGCCTGGATCGGCGCCGCCTTTGCCCAGGGCCAGATCGAATGGGCCTATGTCGGCCGGTTCCTGACCGTGCCCTCGATCCTTGCCGGCGTCGTCAACACGCTGACCATGTCGCTGCTCGCCATGGCCCTCGGCATCGTGCTCGGCGTCGTCTTCGCCATCATGCGCATGTCGCCCAATCCGGTGCTGCGCTCGGTCTCGGTCGGCTATGCCTGGTTCTTCCGCGGCACGCCGGTCATCCTGCAGCTTCTGCTCTGGTTCAACCTGGCGCTGATCTTCCCGACCCTCGGCATTCCCGGCCTGTTCAGCGTGCGCACGGTCGAGGTGATGACGCCATTCGTCGCCGCCCTGCTCGGCCTCGGCATCAACCAGGGCGCCTATACGTCTGAAGTGGTGCGCGCCGGCCTCATCTCGGTGGATCAGGGCCAGTACGAGGCGGCGCAGTCGATCGGCATGACCCGTCTGCAGTCGCTGAAGCGGATCATCATCCCCCAGGCCATGCGCGTCGTCATTCCGCCGCTCGGCAACGAGTTCATCGGCATGATCAAGCTGACCTCGCTCGCCAGCGTGATCCAGTATTCCGAGGTCCTGCACAATGCCCAGAACATCTATTACGCCAATTCGCGGGTCATCGAGCTGCTGATCGTCGCCGCGATCTGGTACCTCGCCATCGTCTCGGTGCTCACGCCGCTGCAAATGCTGCTGGAGCGCTATTTCGCCCGCGGCGCCGCGCGCGGACGCTGAGCCATGACGGTGCCATCCATGACGACGCCGCTCGTTTCGATCCGCAAGGTCTCCAAACATTTCGGCGCGTTCCAGGCGCTCAACGGCGTCTCGCTCGACGTCGTGCAGGGCGAGGTGCTGTGCATCATCGGGGCGTCCGGCTCGGGCAAGACGACGCTCCTGCGCTGCATCAACCAGCTCGTCGAGATCGATGCCGGCGCGATCTGGGTCGATGGCGAGCTCGTCGGCTACAGGCGCGTCGACGACAGGTTGTACCCGCTGACCGAGGCGGAGATCGCCCGCCAGCGGCTGAAGACCGGCATGGTGTTCCAGCGCTTCAACCTGTTCCCGCACATGACCGCGCTCGAAAACATCATCGAGGGGCCGGTGCAGGTGCTCGGGCGCGACAAGGCCGAGGCGGTGCGCGAGGCGCGCGCATTGCTCGAACGGGTCGGCCTCGCCGCCAAGGCCGACGCCTTCCCCGCCAGTCTCTCCGGCGGCCAGCAGCAGCGCGTCGCCATCGCCCGGGCGCTCGCCATGCAGCCGAAGCTGATGCTGTTCGACGAGCCGACATCGGCGCTCGACCCGGAGCTGGTCGGCGAGGTGCTCGCGGTCATGCAGGAGCTTGCGCGGAGCGGCATGACCATGATCGTGGTGACCCACGAGCTCGGTTTCGCCCGCGAGGTCGCCGACCGCGTCGTGTTCATGGATCACGGCGCCATCGTCGAGCAGGGGCCGGCCGAGGCCGTGCTGGGCTCGCCACGCGAGGAGCGCACGCGCGCCTTCCTGTCGGCGGTGCTCGCCTGAACCGCTGGCGGCCGACAATCCGGAACAAGACCGAACAGGTCATCAACAGGGGAACGAAGACCATGAAGATCCTGGCCCGACTGGCCGTCACGGCAGGCCTTGCGGCGGCGCTTGCAGGCCCGGCCGCCGCGGCCGAGCTGCCGGCCGCCATCACCGCGCGCGGCACGCTCATCGCGGCGATCGTGCCGAACTACCCGCCGCTCGACCTGAAGGACCCGGCGACCAACGAGCTGACCGGTTTCGATGTCGAGCTCGGCGCCGCCATCGCGGCGAAGCTCGGCCTGCGCATCCAATGGCAGGAGACGAGCTTCGAGCAGATGGTCTCGGCGGTCGGCACCGGCCGAGTCGACGTGGTGATCTCCGGGATGAGCGACCTGCCGAGCCGGCGCGGCACGGTGAGCTTCGTCGACTATCTGCGCTCGGGGCCGCAATTCTTCGTCCGCGCGGCGCGGGCCGCCGAATTCCCGGACATGGCCTCGCTCTGCGGCAAGACGGTAGGCGCCAGCCGGCGCACCTCCTACCCGAGGGAAATCGCACGCTGGAGCGAAGAGACCTGTACGGCCGCCGGCCGGCCGCCGGTCAATTTCGTCGGCACCGAAGGCTCGGCTGACGCCCGCACGCAGCTCCGTCAGGGCCGGATCGATGCGGCCATGCAGGGCAACGAAACCCTGCCCTACATCATGGGTCTCGAACCCAATACCTATCACCCCGTCGGCCAGCCGATCGCCACCCAGCTGATGGGCGTTGCGGTCGCCAAGGACGCGACCGGCCTGCAGCAGGCGATCGCCGAGGCGCTGACCGCGCTGATGGCCGACGGGACCTATCGGCGGCTGCTCGACAAGTGGAAACTGTCGGCCAATGCGATTGAAAGGGTGACGATCAATGCCGGGGAATGACAAATGGGACGTGATCCCGACGCGGCCAGCCAATCTCGCGCCGCCGGCGCCCGAATTTCCCTGGCCGAACGGCCATCGCGCCGCGCTGTTCCTCTCCTTCGACGTCGATGCCGAGAGCGCCTGGACCTCGAAGGACCCGGCCCATGCCGATCGGCTCGTGACCATGTCCTTCGGCGGCTACGAAGCGCGCGTCGGCACGCCGAAGCTGCTTGAACTTCTCGACCAGCTCGGCCTGAAGGCGACCTTCTTCATCACCGGCTGGGCGGTCGATGCGCATCCGGCCATGGCCGAGGCGATCCTGAAGGCCGGCCACGAGATCGGCCATCACGGCTACCATCATCTGCTGCCCGATCCCGGCGATCCCTATATTCAGGACGAGCTCGAGCGCGGCTTCGAGACGCTCAAGCGCCGGCTGGGCGTCGTGCCGGTCGGCTACCGCGCGCCCTTCGGCGAAAGCTGCGACGAACTGCGCGTCAGCCTCAAGCAGCGCGGCATTCTCTATTCCTCATCCTGGCGCGACGATGTCAGACCCTATCGGCAGGTGCTGCCGGATGGTTCGCCGGGGGTCATCGAACTGCCGCCCACCTCCAGCTACGACGACTGGATGCATGGTCTCAGCGCGCGCTTCTCGCCGCGCTCGATCTTTCCCAAGGAGCACGTCCTGTCGATGTGGAAGGACGAGCTGGACGAGGTGCGCGACTGGGGCGCCATGGTCACCACGGTGCTGCATCCGCAGGTCAGCGGCCGGCCGATGCGCTTCCGGCTGCTGCGCGACTTCCTGACCTATGCCCAGGCCCACGGCGACGTCTGGATCACGACCGGCGCCGAGATCGCCGCCCATTACGCGGCCTGCGAGGCGGCGGCGAAGGCCGCTTAGTGCCAACGGCCCAGGGCGCTGACGCGCCAGGCCGTTGAAGGCCTCGCAAATTGCTGAACGAGAGCAGCAATTTACGAGAAGGAACCAACCGATATCGCAGATGTCGGTTGGTATCGGCCCTTTGCGACGAAGACGGCCGGAGCCGCCCCTTGGGGCAGGCGGCTCCGGCCTCTCTCGCGATGAGACGCAATCAGGCGGACTTCAGCTGCGCCTCGGCGAACTCGTAATTGGCCAGCTTGTCCAGGAAGTTGCTGACATAGTCGGGCCGCCGGTTGCGGAAATCGATGTAGTAGCTGTGTTCCCAGACATCGAGGCCGAGCAGCGCCTTGCCCTCGCCCGTGGCGAGCGGGTTGGACCCGTTGGCGGTCTTCGTCACCTTCAGCTTGCCGTCGGAGCCGAGCACCAGCCAGGCCCAGCCCGAGCCGAACTGGCCGACCGCCTGCGCCTTGAACGCCTCCTTGAAGGCATCGACGCTGCCGAAATCGCCGACGATCTTGGCTTCCAGCGCGCCCGGAAGGCGCCCGCCCTTCGGCGACAAGGCCTGCCAGAACAGGATATGGTTCCAGTGCTGGCCGGCATTGTTGAAGACCGGCGCGAGATCCGCCTTGCCGTTGCTCAGCAGCACGATCTCGTCCAGCGACTTGCCCTTCAGCGCATCGTTCTTCTCAACGAAGCCGTTGAGCGCCGTGACATAGGCCTGATGGTGCTTGCCGTGATGGAATTCCAGGGTTTCGGCGCTCATTCCGGCGCCGGCGAGCGCGTCGGCGGCATAGGGCAAGGCGGGAAGTTCAAAGGCCATGGTGGGCTCCTCTTCGGTTCCGCCCGCATCGCCGGGCGCGATGCCGGGCCGGCTTGGCTCCGCCTCCTCGACCGGAAGGCGACCATTTTTCCAAGTCATTACTTTTTAAATTCACCCGAGCAGGGCTGTCAAGTTAACGCAGGGCGCGGGCCCTGGGACGCGCTGATCACCAAAAAGTCAGGGCCCGGCCGTCCGGCGACGACCAGGCCCTGATTGGATGAATGAACAAGGGGCGGGCCCCCTGTCCGCGTCCACGCGCCGACCGGCCTATGCCACCATGATATCGGTCTGACTGAAATCGTTGCCCTTGAATAGGAGCGGCTCGCCCATGGCTCTCGCCAGAGCATAAGAAAAGCAATCCCCGTAGTTCAGGCCGGCCTTATGCCGCCCCTTGCCAAAATCGAGGAAGGCCTGCCGCGCCAATTCGCCATGTTCGACCGTTACGGGCTCGATCACGATGCCGGCACGGCGCAAGAAGGCTTCCGCCTGTCGCATTCCTCCGGCGCCGAGCTGGCTTTCGATCACGATCGACATCTCGACATAACTCGCGACGCTGATGCGACAAGCATCGGCATCGTGGATCATCTGCACGAAAGCTTCAGCCTCCGGCTCACGGTAGAGGATCGCGATCATCGCCGAAGTATCGATGATCATTTCGGCAAGCCATCCTCATCATAGAGGAGCTCGGCATGATCGATATATGCTTGCTTCACATGCAGCGCCGCACGATCGGCGATAGCCAGCAACTCCTGCACGCTGGCCTTGCTATTGTGATGCTCGAGCCTGGCATATCGCTCACGCAGGGCTTCGGTGACCACACGCGTCATGCTCTCGCCCGTCGCACGGGATATGGCCCGCGCCAAACGGTGGGCTTCGGGATCCTTGATATTGAGGCTCACGAAGACCGCCTTTCTACCAGAGTAACAAAAGTTCTACCACTCTACCCCTAACGCCGCGTGATGCCAAGGAGATCCGTGCTCGCGCGGGATTGGGGATCCCGGGAGGCGAGCCCTGCCCGCCTCCCGCATCGGCTCGCAACCTCAGCGCACCTGCGCCTGCATCATCCGCCGGCCGGGCGGCGTCAGCTGGATGGCCCCGCGCGGGCGCTGCGGCAGGTCGACGCCGGCCGTGCCGGTCAGCCGGTTGTCGCCTGCGGGGGCCAGCGTCACCCGCACCGACTGGCCGTTGACGACAAGGATCGCAACGCCCTGGAAGCCGGAGGACGCCACCGTCTTGTCGTCGTGGTCGCTGAGGTAGATGTCGAGCGTCCTGCCCTTGGCGACCACCTCGACATGGTAGGTATCGGCCATTTCATAGACCGTGCCGCCGTTGCGGCCGGGATGCGGGTCGTGGGCGAAAGCCGGCGCGGCCATCAGCATCAGCGCCAAGACCGGGGTCAGAAAACGTTTCATGCAAGGAGCCTCCTTCGGGCGTCTGACGGCATGAGGACTTGGGGATTTCAGAACGTCTCGGCCCGGGCGCCCTGCGGCACGGCGGTTTCGTCCGAGGACGTGGCGAGCGCCTTCAGCCGCTCCAGCGGCTTGCGCCCGAACATGAGGAACAGCACCGGCGTCACGATGGTGTCGAGCAGCGTCGCCGTGACCAGGCCGCCGAAAATCGTCACCGCCACCGGGTGCAGGATCTCCTTGCCCGGCGCATGCGGGTCGAGCATCAGCGGCACCAGGGCGACGCCGGCCGAGAGCGCGGTCATCAGCACCGGCGTCAGCCGCTCCAGGCTGCCGCGCACCACCAGATCCCGCCCGAAGGCCAGGCCTTCGTGCAGCGCCAGATTGACCGTGTGGCTGATCTTGAGGATGCCGTTGCGGGTGGCGATGCCGGTCAGCGTGATGAAGCCGACCATGGAGGCGACCGACAGCGGCTGGCCGGCGATCCACAGCGCCGCGACCGAGCCGATCAGCGCCAGCGGGATCGAGCCCATGATGATCAGCGCCAGCACGGTCGAGCGATAGCGCGAATAGAGGATCGCGAAGATCATGCCGAGCGAGAGCAGCGACAGCAGGCCGATGGTCCGGCTCGCCTCCTCCTGGGCCTGGAACGTGCCTTCGAGGCTGGCGAAGAAGCCCGGCGGCAGGCGCGTCGCGTCGATCTCCTTGCGGATCTCGGCGATCAGTCGCGCCATGTCGGCGATGCCGTCGGAATTGGCCAGCACGACGACGCGGCGCTTGCCGTTCTCGCGCAGGATCTGGTTCGGCCCGTCGGTTTCGGTGACGCTGGCGACCTGGCGCACCGGCACCCAGCCGACCGGCGTCTCGATCAGCAGGTCACCGAGGCCCTGCGTCGTGCGCGACTGGTCGGCGAGGCGCACCACCAGGTCGAACCGGCGGATGCCGTCGACGATGCGCGACACGACGCGGCCATTCGACAGCCGCTCGAGCTGTTCGGTCACCGCCGAGGGCTGGATGCCGTAGAGCGCCGCCCGCTGGTGGTCGACGACGATCTCGAGCTGGGGAATGCGCACCTGCTTCTCGACCTGCAGGTCGGCGAGCCCCGGAATGCGCGCGAGCTTCACGCGGAACTCCTCGGCGATCGCGCGCAGCGTGTCGAGGTCCTCGCCGAAGATCTTGAGCGCGATCTGCGCCCTCACCCCCGACAGCATGTGGTCGAGCCGGTGCGAGATCGGCTGGCCGACATTGGTGGTCACCGGCAGCACGGCGAGGCGCTGGCGGATGTCGGCGACGATCTCCGGCTTCGGTCGGCCGCCGGGCTTCAGCGCCACTTCGAGGTCAGACACGTGCACGCCCTCGGCATGCTCGTCGAGCTCGGCGCGGCCGGTGCGCCGGCCGACCGTGCGCACCTCCGGCACGTCGAGCAGCAACCGCTCGGCCACCAGTCCCACGCGGCTGCTTTCGGCGAGCGAAATGCCCGGATTGAACTGCATGGTGATGGTGAAGGTGCCCTCGTTGAACGGCGGCAGGAAGGCGCGCGGCAGCTGGATGGCGGCGAAGCCTGCCACGGTGACCGCCAGCACGACGGTCGCGATGAGACGGCGCGGCCGGTCGAAAAACCACAGGAGGACCCGCCGGTTGATCCCTTTGAGGAACCGGATCAGGCCGCTCTCCTTGTGGTCGAGGCGCTTCAGGCCCGGCAGCAGCCAGTAGGCCAGCACCGGCGTGAGCGTGATCGAGACGACGAGGCTCGCCAGGATCGACACGATGTAGGCGACGCCGAGCGGCGCGAACAGCCGCCCCTCGATGCCGGACAGCGCGAACAGCGGCACGAAGACGAGCACGATGATGGCGGTGGCGTAGACGATGCCCGAGCGCACCTCGTTCGAGGCCGCGACCACCACCTGGAACACCGACCGGGGATTGCCCTGTTCGCGATTTTCCCGCAGGCGCCGGAAGATGTTCTCGACGTCGACGACGGCATCGTCGACCAGCTCGCCGATGGCGATCGCCAGCCCGCCGAGCGTCATCGTGTTGATCGACAGTCCGGCGAAATGGAAGATGATGGCCGTCGCCAGCAGCGATACCGGGATCGCGGTGAGCGAGATGAAGGTCGTCCTGACATTGAGCAGGAAGGCGAACAGGACGATGGCCACGACGATGATCGCCTCGCCCAGCACCTTCTTCAGGTTGGCGATCGAGGTCTCGACGAAATCGGCCTGGCGGAACATGATCTGGTCCGCCTCGACGTCGCGCGGCAGGTTGGCGCCGATGTCCTTCAGCGCCGCCTCGATCTCCCGGGTCAGCCGGATCGTGTCGACGCCGGGCTGCTTCTCGATCGACAGCGCCACCGCCGGCCGGCCCATGAAGCCGACATCGCCGCGCCGCTGGCGTGCCCCGAACGACACGTCCGCGATCTGGTGCAGGTAGACCGGCCGGCTCCCGACGGTCGCGACCACCACCTGGCGCAGGTCGTCGAGGCTGGTGGTGCGGCCGATGTTGCGGATCAGGAACTCGCGGGCATGCTGGTCGGTGAAGCCGCCGCCGCTGTTGACGCCGAACTGGGCGAGCGCGGTTTCGAGCTGGGTCTGCGTGACGCCGAGCGCGCGCATGGCGGACGGGTTCGGCGCGACACGATACTGGCGCACCTCGCCGCCCATCGGGATCACCTGGGCGACGCCGGGGATGGTCAGGAGGCGCGGCCGCATCACCCAGTCGGCGATCTCGCGCAGCTCCATCGGGCCGGTGGTCTCGGCGGTCAGGCCGACCAGCAGCACCTGGCCCATGATCGAATTGATCGGGCCCATCTGCGGCCGCACGGCCGGCGGCAGCTGGTCGCGCACCAGCGCCAGGCGTTCGTTGACGAGCTGACGGTTGCGGTAGATGTCGGTGTTCCAGTCGAATTCGACATAGATGATCGACAGGCCGACGCCGGAGACCGACCGCACGCGCGAGACGCCCGGCAGGCCGTTCATCTGGGTTTCGATCGGGAACGAGACGAGCTGCTCGACCTCGGGCGGGGCAAGCCCTTCCGCCTCGGTCATGATGGTGACCGTCGGCCGGTTGAGGTCGGGCAGCACGTCGACCGGCAGGCGCGCGGCCGTCAGCCCGCCGAACAGGATGACGACGGCGGCGAAGACCAGCACGAACAGCCGGTTCTTCAGCGACTGGGTGACGAGAAAGGTGAACATGCCGGCTTACCGGATCTGGTTCAGCAGCTCGGCGCCGCGGGTCACCACCCGCGTCTCCGGCTGCAGGCCGGCCACCACCATGACACGCTCGCCGTCCAGCGGCTCGATGCGGATCTCGCGCGGCTCGAAGCGTTCCCCCGTCGTCTTCACATAGACGAGGTTCTGCCCGTTCTGGCCCCGAATGACCGCGGCGCGCGGCACGGCGAGGCCTGAGCGCTCGGCGCCGCTCGAGGCGGTCACCGTGACGAGCTGGCCGAGCCTCAGGCCCTGCGTGTCGCCCTCGATCAGGAAATGCACGGGAATGGCCTGGTTGCGGTCGGCGAAGCCGGCGCCGCGATAGGCGAGCTGCTCGCTGCGTCCTTCGGCGGTGCGCATGGCGGCACCGCGCTCGCCGACGGCAATGTCGAAGGACAGCGCCTCGACCCAGAGCTTGGCGGGATCGACGATCAGGAACACCACCGTCGCCGGATCGGCGATCTGGCCGGCCATGGCATTGGCCGCGGCGATGACGCCGCCGACCGGCGCGATCAGCGCCTCCGGCTCGCGCTTGAACCGATCGAGCCGGGCGCGCCGCTCCTTCAGGCCCTGGATCTCCAGGCGCAGCTCGTCTGCCTGGACGCGCGGCGCCGCCGGTCCCATCTGGATGGCCCTGGTCAGCCGGGCCTCGGCGAGCGCGATCTGCTGGTCGAGCTCGGCGGCGCGCTGGCGCTGGTCGGAGGCTTCGGCCGCGGTCAGGGGCGGTGTCACGAAGCCGAGCACGTCGCCGGCCTCGACGCGCGTGCCGAGGCGCGGGAAGCCGCCCGGCGGCGGCGACAGGCGCCCGGCAACGGCTGCCTGGACGTTGCCCGAGGCATTCGGGTCGGGAATGACGCGGCCGGGCAGCTCGATCGAGCGGCCATGCGCCGCGGTCTCGACGTAATGCGTACGGATGCCGAGGATGCGCTGGCTGGCCTTGGGCACGAAGACAGCGCCGTCCGGCAGGCGCACGGCGACATCGCGTTCCGGCGCGGCCGCCGAGGACCGGCCGTGGTCATGACCATGATCGTGGCCCTCGTGCGCCCGGGCCCCCTCGCCCGTCGTGGCAAGTCCGAGGCCGAGACCGAGCAGCAGGACGGCAGCCCGGGTCCGCCGGCGGCGGAACATGACGGCGACGAGGATGCCGGCGGCAAAGCTCACGCCGGCGATCACGTAGAGCGGGGCGTCATGACTGGCGATGCGCGCCCTGAGCCCCTCCGCGAAGGCCGAGGAGACGAGCCAGGAGCCCTGGGCCGCCGGCGCTTCCGCCGCGCCTTCCGGGATGACCAGGGTCGCGGTCATGATCTCGGTCTCGCCGCGCGCCGTCACGGTGAACAGCAATTCGTGCGAGCCGGCCTGCCGCGCCCAGGGCGCCGGCACCGACCAGGTGTCCGCCGCGGCGCCGGTCTTGGTGGCGACGACCGATCCGCCGGGACCGTCCAGCGCGATCTCCGCATCGGCGATCGGCTC
The DNA here is from genome assembly GCF_026847585.1 of Phreatobacter sp. AB_2022a. Classification (NCBI taxonomy): domain Bacteria; kingdom Pseudomonadati; phylum Pseudomonadota; class Alphaproteobacteria; order Hyphomicrobiales; family Phreatobacteraceae; genus Phreatobacter; species Phreatobacter sp. AB_2022a. Next base: position 150,249 of record NZ_JAPSET010000004.1, on the reverse strand, counting down.
GTTGGTCCGAAAATCGTCGAGCGTGATCTCCAGCGTCTCGCCGCGCCGGACCACGACCAGCTCGAAACCGGCCGAGACGGCATCGGCGCGCGGCGCGAGCGCGGTCGGCGGCGGCGGAGCCGCCTCGTCATGGCCGGGATGCGCGACGGCGGGCGTCGTCATCAGGGCAAGGAACAGCAGCAGTCCGGCAATCGGCAGGCGCATCAAGGGCATCATGAAACCGGTTGAAGGGTCATCGTGCGCCCGATGTGCGTGGCTCCTGTTACGCCCCGATTGCTTGATTGTTACCGATTGTTGCAGCAGGCAAAGGCAAGGTGACGGTCACGCGCAGGCCGCCGCCGCCGCGGTTCGCCATGGTCACATCGCCGCCATGGCCGCGCAGGATCGTGCGCGCGACGGTCAATCCAAGGCCAACCCCGCCGGTTTCGACGTTGCGCGAGGCTTCCAGGCGCACGAAGGGCCGGAACACATCCTCGACGGCATCGGCCGGAATGCCCGGCCCGTCGTCGTCGATCGTCGCCAGGGCCGCCGTGCCGACCACCGCCAGCGTCACTCTGGCGCAGCCGCCATATTTGACCGCGTTGTCGACCAGGTTGGACAAGGCGCGTTTCAGCGCCAGGCGGCGGCCGCGAATCACGACGGCGCGCGGGCCGTCGTAGCTGACCACGGCGCCCTGGTCGGCGAGGTCGTCGACGATCGTCTCGACGAGGCTCGCCAGATCGATCGATCGCACCTCCTCGTCGGCCCTGTCGCCCTTGAGGAAGGCGAGCGTGCCCTCCAGCATGCGCTCCATCTCGGTGAGGTCGGCGGCGATCAGCCGGCGCCGGCTGGCCGGCAGGTCCTCGATCCGGAAGCGCAGCCGCGTGATCGGCGTCTTCAGATCATGCGACACGGCGGCGAGCGTCTGGGTGCGGTCGTCCACGAGCTTGCGGATGCGATCCTGCATCTCGTTGAACGCGTGGGCGAGCTCGCGCACCTCGCGTGGCCCGGTTTCGGCGATCAGTTTCGGCTCGGCGGTCGCATAGAGCGTGCGCGCCGCCGCGGTGAAGGTGGCGAGCGGCCGCGTGAACCAGCGGACCAGGAGGATGCCGACAATGACGATGCCGACGGCCATCAAGGTGGTCGACAGCACGGTTCCGTGACCGGAATCGAAGTGATTGTGCGGGCGCACCTGCACCAGGTTGACGTTCACCCAGGTCGCGTCGGGCAGCCGGATCGACACGAGCGCGACGTGCGGATCGCTTTCGGCCGCGGTATGGGCGCCGGTTGCCACCCCGTCCGTTCCGATATCCGGTGCCGTCTCCAGCACGCGCGCACGCAGCCCGGCGAGGAACGGCGACGACGCCGTGATCGGGATCGCCTGGCGCTCCGTGCTCCAATGGGCATTCAGCGGCCCGCCTGACAGGGCGTGGGCCGTGGCGTCGCGCTCGGCCGGCGCGGCCCGCGCCACCGCCCGGGCGACGGTGACCAGCCGGTCGGCGACCAGCGCCTCGTTGGTCAGCGAGACCTCCTGCTCGATCGACGACTGGTAGGCCCAGAGGCTCGCCAGGTGCAGGACGCCCATCGCCACCAGCAGCACCACGATGGTGCGGCCGGCAATCGTGTCGACGAGCCATTTCATGCCCGTTCGACCTTGGGCACGAACATGTAGCCGGCTCCGCGGATTGTCTTGATCATCGGTGGCGAGCTCTCGGTCGGCTCGATCTTGCGCCTCAGGCGGCTGATCTGCACGTCGATCGAGCGGTCGAAGCCGGTCGCGACGCGGTTGCGCGCGAGGTCGAGGAGCTGGTCCCGCGACAGCACACGCTGCGGGCCCTCGATGAAGGCGAGCAGAAGGTCGTATTCGCCGGTCGACAGATCGACCACCACGCCGCCGGGGTCGGTCAGCTCGCGCCGCGCCGGATCGAGCGCCCAGCCCTCGAAGCGGAACAGCCGCGCCGGCGCGCCGCTCGCGGCGGCGCCGACATTGACGCGGCGCAGCACAGCCTTGATCCGGGCCAGCAGCTCGCGCGGGCTGAACGGCTTGGCGATATAGTCGTCGGCGCCGATCTCGAGTCCGACGATCCGGTCCGTCTCGTCACCCTTGGCGGTGAGCATGACGATCGGCAGCGAGGAGGTGCGCCTGATCTCGCGGGCGAGGTCGAGGCCGCTCGCGCCGGGCAGCATGACGTCGAGCACGACGAGGTTGATTGCGGCGCTGTCGAGAACCTCGCGCATTTCCCGGCCGTCGCGCGCGGCCGAGACCCGAAAGCCATTGTCGCGCAGGAACTTGGAAACGAGCGACCGGATCGCGCCGTCGTCGTCGACGACGAGGACATGCGGTTCCGGATCGATCGCCGCATGCGCCGGAAAGGGCTTGTCATCGTCCTGCATCAATTCCCTCGTCAATGCTCGCCCGGTCGCGATCGTCGCCCGGCCGAGACGCCGCGGCGGATCGGTTCTCTCGGCGGGGGGACGCCCGCCCCGATGTTAGCCGCTTCGAATTGCGATTGAACAGCGCCCGCCATCCGCCTACCACTGCCTGAAGTCCCAGCGCCGTCACGAGCCGTCATGAATGCCCTGACCGCCTTCAATCTCGCCGAATTCGCCAATACGCTGGTCAGCCTGACGACCGCCTTCGTGCTCGGCACCGCGATCGGCGCCGAGCGGCAGTACCGCCAGCGCACCGCCGGCCTCAGGACCGCCGTGCTGGTGGCGGTCGGCGCGGCCGCCTTCGTCGATCTCGGCATGCGGCTGGAGGGCACCCGCGGCGCCATCCAGGTCACCGCCTATGTCGTCTCCGGCATCGGCTTCCTGGGCGCCGGCGTGATCATGAAGGAAGGCATGAACGTGCGCGGCCTCAACACGGCCGCGACGCTCTGGTGCTCGGCCGCGGTCGGCGCCTTCGCCGGCGCCGACCTGCCGGCGGAGGCGGTGCTGCTCGCCATCATCGTGCTCGCCGGCAATACGCTGCTGCGGCCGCTGGTGAACGCCATCAACCGCTGGCCGATCGACGAAACCCAGACCGAGGCGAACTACGAAGTGCGCGTGACCGTGCCGGCCGAGCGGCTGGATCAGGCGCGCGAGCTCGTCACCGAACTCCTCGAAAAGGCGCATTATCCGCCGCGCGAGATCGACACGGTGACCCGCGCCGACGATCGCGTGGAGGTGGTGGCGGGGCTGTCCTCGACGGCCGTGGAGCCGGCCGAGCTCGACGCGGTGGCGGCTCAGCTCGAAGCCCAGCCCTTCGTCATGCACGCGACCTGGACGATCCGCACCTCGGACTGAGCCGGGCCGCGCGCCGCGGTCACGAACCCTCGGGAAACTCCTCCGGCACCCAGATCCGCACCTTGCCGATATTGCGGTCGTCGCGCTCGACCACCTCGAAGGCGAGCCCGCTGTCGACCACGCGCTCGTGGATCGCGGGCAGATGGCCGAGGCGCGAGAGCAGGTAGCCTGCCAGCGTCGCATAGCGGTCGTGGCGATCGACGAGATTGGTGCCGATGAGGTCGCTCAGCCGGCGGATGTCGATCGCCCCGTCGACCAGCCAGGCCCCGTCCCCGGTCCGTTCGACCTGCGCGACCGCCTCGCCCTCGTCGGGAAACTCGCCCGCGATCGCCTCGAGCATGTCGGCCGGTGTCGCGATGCCCTCGAAGGCGCCGTGCTCGTCGACGATCAGCACCATCTGGATCGGGGCATGGCGCAGCTGCTCCATGACATAGAGCACCTTGGCGCTTTCATGCACCACGAGCGGCTGGCGCATGACCCGCTGCCAGTCGATGGCGCCGTTGTCGATCAGCCCGTCCAGCAGGTCCTTGACCAGCGCCACCCCGACGAAGTCGTCGATGCGCTGGCGCGCGAGGACCACGCGCGAATGGGCGAGCGCGCGAATATCGGCCTTCTGACGTTCCGGCGGATCGTCGAGGTCGAGCCATTCCACCTTGTGGCGCGGCGACATGACCGAGCGGATCGGCCTTTCGGCGAGATCGAGGACGCCGCGGATCATCGCCTTTTCCTGGGGCTTGAAGACGTCGGCCGCCGCGGTCTGCTCCGCGATCACGTCCGCAGTCTCGCCGAGCGGCCCCGCCTCCTTGCCGCCGCCCAGCAGGCGCAGGACGGCCGATGCCGTCCGGTCGCGCAGATCCATGGCGGAAATGGCCGGCACGCGGTTGCGCCGGGCCACCTGGTTGGCGGCCTCGATCAACACGGAGAAGCCGATGGCGGCATAGAGATAGCCCTTCGGAATGTGGAAACCGAAGCCTTCGACCACCAGGCTGAAACCGATCATCATCAGGAAGCCGAGACAGAGGATGATGACGGTCGGGTGCCGGCTGACGAAACGCATCAGCGGCCCGGAGGCCGCCAGCATGACGCCCACCGCGATCACGACGGCGATCATCATGACCGCCACGTCGTCGACCATGCCGACCGCCGTGATGACGCTGTCGAGCGAGAAGACGAGGTCGAGCACCACGATCTGCGCGATGACCTGCCAGAACACCGCATGGGCGACCTTGCCGCCATGGTGCTCCTGCGTCCCTTCCAGGCGATGGTGCAGCTCCATCGTGCCCTTGGCGAGCAGGAAGGCGCCGCCGAGGATCAGGATGATGTCGCGGCCGGAAAACGGCCAGCCGGCGAGCGAAAAGAGCGGCTGCCTGAGGCTGACGATCCAGGCGATCGAGGCGAGGAGACCGAGCCGCATGATCAGCGCCAGCGACAGGCCGATGAGGCGGGCCCGGTTGCGCTGATGCGGCGGCAGCTTGTCGGCGAGGATGGCAATGAACACGAGATTGTCGATCCCGAGCACGATCTCCAGCGCGACGAGCGTGCCGAGACCGATCCAGGCATTGGGGTCGGCGATCCATTCCATGGTCAGCATTGTCCTTTCGGCGTCCGGCCGGGCCGGCACAACGCCGTGCGACCGGCGGCGCGCTGCGGCGCCGTCGGGGTGAAATCGTCAGAAGGTTGGGTCAGGGAAGCAGGCGCTGGCACCACGAGACGCGGTGCCAGCCGACTTCGTGGCTGGGGACTGGATGGGTCTTCGCTGTCGCTGTCCGGCATTCGCCGCGGCCGATCCCGCCTGTCCGTTGCAAGGCGCGCATGATGCCAAGGCCCCCAGCGCCGCTCAAGATGGCGGCGCGATCCAGATTGCCGCACCCGTCAGCGGAAATAATGCGGATGGCGCGCCCGGATGGTCGGCCCGAAGGCGATCGACTTCGACAGATGCTCGCGGATCGCGGCCTGTGCGGCCGCCGCGTCGCCCGCCCCGATGGCCGCGGCGATGGAGAAATGGTCGGCGACGACCTGCTGCGCCTTGCCGCCGAGCGGCAGGTGCAGGCGGCGCAGCCGGTCGATCTGGCCGCTCTCGCGCCGCACCAGCTGCCACAGATGCGCGACGCCGGCCGCCTCGTAGAGCAGTTCGTGGAAGGCGAGATCAAGCGCCGCGAACGGATCGAGCTCGCCCCGGCCGACCAGCCAATCCTGCTGCTCGGCGATTGCGCGCAACCGTTGCGCAAGCCCGGCGGGCGGCGCCTCCGCCAGCACCCTGGCGATCTCGATCTCGATCGAGCGGCGCAGGAAATGGGCCTGGCGCGCCGCGTCGAGGTCGATCAGGCTGACGCGCGTCGCATGCTGCGGGAAGATGTCGACGAGGCCTTCGGCCCTCAGCCGCAGCAGGGCATCGCGAAGAGGCGTGGAGGACACGGCGAAGCGCGCCTGCAGTTCGGCCCGCGGCAAGGCAGCGCCGGGCAACAGGACAAGCCCGACGATCTCGCCGCGCAAGGCCTCGAAGACGCGCGCGGCGGCGTGCCGGGAGTGGTCGACCCGCCCGGGCGCGCCGCGTCCGGGCTCCGTCACGCTGGTCGTCGCGTCCAGGATCGTCATGGCGCTCCCATAGCACGATCGCCTGTCGTTGACACGCTAATGCATTAGTGTTTCTGTCGAACCCTGCAAAGGAGGCGGTGCTTTTCCGCGACACTCGCTCGCCATGGTCCCCTGCCCGTTTGGATCGGTCCAGGTCCGAGGCGGGGCCAAGCCGGCGCCGGCCTTGTCGCCAAACCGCCCGAGCCAGACCGAGCCTCCGGGAGAGACGCGTCCATGACCCGCAAATCGCCTTCGGACCTGCGCAGCGCCCGCTGGTTCGCCGCCGACGACCTGCGCAGCTTCGGGCATCGCTCGCGCTGGATGCAGATGGGCTACGATCCGGAGGACTGGGCCGGCAAGCCGATGATCGCCATCCTCAACACCTGGTCCGACGCCCAGCCCTGCCATGCCCATTTCAAGACGCGGGTCGAGGACGTCAAACGCGGCGTGCTGCAGGCCGGCGGCTTTCCGATCGAGCTGCCGGCGCTGTCGCTCTCCGAGAGCAACGTCAAGCCGAGCACCATGCTCTACCGCAACCTGCTCGCCATGGACGCCGAGGAGCTGATCCGCTCGCATTCGGTCGACGGCGTGGTGCTGATGGGCGGCTGCGACAAGACCACCCCGGCCCTGCTCATGGGGGCGACCAGCGCCGGCCTGCCAACCATCTATGTGCCGGCAGGCCCGATGCTGCGCGGCAACTGGAAGGGCAAGGTGCTGGGATCGGGCTCGGATGCCTGGAAATACTGGGACGAGCGCCGCGCCGGCAAGATCAGCGACGCCGAATGGACCGAGGTCGAAGGCGGCATCGCCCGCTCCTACGGCGTGTGCATGACCATGGGCACGGCCTCGACCATGACCGCGATCGCCGAGGCGATCGGCATGACCCTGCCCGGCGCGTCGGCGATCCCCGCCGCCGACGCCAACCATATCCGCATGTGCACGCAGTCGGGCCGGCGCATCGTCGACATGGTCTGGGAGGACCTGACGCCGCCGAAGGTCCAGACCCGCAAGGCCTACGAGAACGGCATTGCGGTCGCCATGGCGATGGGCTGCTCGACCAATGCGATCATCCACGTCATCGCCATGGCCCGGCGTGCCGGCGTCGACATCAGCCTCGACGATTTCGACCGGATGAGCCGGACCGTGCCGGTCATCGCCAATGTGCGGCCGAGCGGCGAAACCTATCTGATGGAGGACTTCTTTTATGCCGGCGGCCTGCGCGGCCTGATGAGCCGGCTGAAGGACCACCTTCACCTCGACGCCGTGACCGTGACGGGGCAGACGCTCGCCGCGGCGCTCGAGGGCGCCGAGGTCTATAATGACGACGTCATCCGGACGATCGACAATCCGATCTATGCCGAGGGCGCGCTGGCCGTGCTGCGCGGCAACCTCGCGCCCGACGGCTGCGTGATCAAGCCGAGCGCCTGCGCCCAGCGCTTCCTCAGGCATACCGGCCCCGCCCTCGTCTTCGACGACTACCCGTCGATGAAGGCCAATATCGACCGCGACGACCTCGAGGTGACCGAGGACCATGTGCTGGTGCTGCGCAATGCCGGCCCGCACGGCGGTCCGGGCATGCCGGAATGGGGCATGCTTCCGATCCCCAGAAAGCTGGTGAAGCAGGGTGTCCGCGACATGGTCCGGATTTCCGATGCGCGCATGTCCGGCACCAGCTACGGCGCCTGCATCCTGCACGTCTCGCCGGAAGCCTATATCGGCGGCCCGCTGGCGCTCGTCCGGACCGGCGACATGATCTCGCTCGACGTCGCCGCGCGCAGCATCACGCTCGACGTCGCCGAGGACGAGCTCGCCCGCCGCCGCGCGGCCTGGGTCGCACCGCCCAGGCGCTACGAGCGCGGCTACGGCTGGATGTTCACCCGCCACATCCGCCAGGCCCATGACGGCTGCGACTTCGACTTCCTGGAAACCCAGTTCGGCGCGCCGGTCGGCGAGCCGGCGATCTATTGAGGACCGGCCATGGCTCTTGCCGAAACGACGCGGGCGAAGCTGAAGGGCGTCTCCACCGCCACCATCTGCACCGCGCTCTACAAGCGCGGCCTGCGCAACCAGTTCATCCAGGACGTCCGCCCGCTCAATCCCGCGCTCGGCACCATGGTCGGCGAAGCCTATACGCTGCGCTACATTCCCGCGCGCGAGGACCTCAACCCCTTGAGCGTCTTCCTCGACCGCGGCCATCCCCAGCGCAAGGCGGTTGAGGAATGCCCTCCGGGCGCGGTCATGGTCATCGACAGCCGCAAGGATGCCCGCGCGGCCTCGGCCGGCGGCATCCTGGTGTCGCGCCTGATGAAGCGCGGGGTTGCCGGCATCGTCACCGACGGCGGCTTCCGCGACAGTCCCGAGATCGCCGGGCTCGCCATTCCCGCCTATCACAACAGGCCCTCGGCCCCGACCAACCTCACCCGCCACCAGGCCCTCGACATCAACGTGCCGATCGGCTGCGGCGACGCCCCGGTCTTTCCCGGCGACGTCGTCGTCGGCGACGGCGAGGGCGTGGTGATCATCCCCGCCGAAATCGCCGATGAGATCGCCGACGAGGCAGTGGAAATGACCGCCTTCGAGGATTTCGTCACCGAGAAGGTGCTGGAGGGCCGCTCGATCCTCGGCCTCTACCCGCCGACGGACGAACAGTCGAAGGTCGATTTCGCCGCCTGGCGCAAGGCGAAGGGGCGCTGAGGGAGGCTGCGACGCGCGCAGGCTCTTTGATACGCCTCCCCGGAAGTCGGCCGCGCTTCGGGGGCGGCTCCAAGGCGCGGGCACCTCAGGCCGAGGCTTGTTGAGTATTGCATGTCTGACTGTGTCATCGGGACGCAGTCCATGGCGCCGCGTGAGCAGGCAGTCCGCAAGTCCCACCATTCGTCATGGTGAGCGCGGCCGCGCCTGGCGCATCCTATCTCCGTAGCGCTGCCGCCAGGTCGCCGCGGCCCTTGATCTCGACCTGCTCCAGGCCGAGCCAGGTCGCCATCAGCTTCAGCTCCGCCATCAAGGGCTCGATCACGGTATCCGGCGCGACGCCTGCCTCGGCATGCGCCGCCTGCACGACCAGGGCCGAGCGGGCGCGGTCGGCCTTGAGATCGGCGCGGCCGACGATCGTGTCGCCGAGCAGGAAGGGCAGCACGTAATAGCCATGGGTGCGCTTGTGCTCCGGCACGTAGATTTCCAGCCGGATCCGGGCGCCGAACAGCGCCTCGGTGCGCTCGCGCTGCCAGACGAGCGGATCGAACGGGGCCAGCAGAGCGCGCGCTTCGATGCGCCGCGGGATGCGCGCGCCGCGGGCGAGATAGCCGGGCTTCGACCAGCCCTCGACCGTCACCGGCTGCAGCTCGCCGCTGTCGACGAGGCTTGCTACCGCCGCGCGGGCATCGGCCACCTCCAGCCGGAAATAGTCGCGCAGGCAGCGCTCGGTAGCGACGCCCATCGCGCGCGCGGCGATGCCGACCAGGTGCCGGTGCGCTTCGGCCTCGTCGGGCGTCGGCGCTGCGACGACGTGGTGCGGCAGCACGCGCTCGGTCAGGTCGTAGACCCTTTCGAAGGCGCCCCGGCGAGTCCGTGTCGTGACCTCCCCGGCCCAGAACAGCCACTCGATGGCGCGCTTGCCGTCGGACCAGCCCCACCAGCCGCCCTCGCCGCGATGGTCGTGCGAAAGCTCGCTCGCCGCCAGCGGGCCGCGATCGGCGATCTCGCGCCGCACCTCGCCGATCAGTTCGCCGCGTTCCCGGCCGAACTTGGCGAGCCCGGAATAGATGCCTTCGCCGCGCGCGGCGCGCGCCATGCGCCAGCGCAGCACCGGCTGCAGCTCCACCGGCATGTAGGAAGCCTCATGCCCCCAATATTCGAACAGGCTGCGCTTGCGCCCGCCATAGGCGAGCTGGTCGAGATCGTCGGTGTCGTAGCGACCGAGCCGGGAAAAGCCCGGCAAGGTGTGGGCGCGGGCGACGACATTGACGGAATCGATCTGCACGACGCCGAGCCGCTCGACCATGGCCTTGAGGTCGCGCCGGCGGGCCGGCTGTTCGCCACGCTCGCCGCCGAACCCCTGGGCGGCGAGCACGATGCGCCGGGCCTGCTTGAGCGAAAGACTGTCTGAACGGCGCGGAATCGGGATCATGCCACCCATGATAGAACCGTTGCCGCGCCATCCAAACCTCGGTCGGCCCTATTGCGGCTCGATGCCCGCGGACTTGACGATGTCACGATAGCGGTCGCGCTCGGCGGCGCTGAAGGCCGCGAATTCGTCGGGCGAGTTCGGCGCCGCCACGGCTCCGATCTCCTTCAGCTTGGCGATCACGTCGGGCTGCGAATAGATGCGCTTCACTTCGGCCGAGATCAGATCGACGACCGGCCGCGGCGTGCCGGCGGGTGCGAACAGGCCGTGCCAGGTTGCGACGTCGAAGCCTGGCAGGGTCTCGGCGATGGCCGGCACGTCGGGCGCCGTCGGGCTGCGCTCGCGGCTGGTGACGGCGATGGCGCGGACGGTGCCGCCCTGCGCCTGCGGCCAGGCCAGTGTCATGTTGTCGAAGGCAAGGTCGAGATGGCCGCCGGCCAGCGCGTTCATGATCTCGTTCGAGCTGCGGAACGGGATATGCGTCATCTTCGCCCCGGTCATGTTCTGGAAGATCTCAGCCGGGATATGGTTGGAGGCGCCGATGCCGGAGGAGCCGTAGTTCAGCTTGCCGGAATTGGCCCGCACATAGGTGATCAGCTCGGGCAGCGTGCGTGCCGGAATGCGTGGATTGATCACCAGCAGGTTCGGCAGCGTCGCGAACAGGCTGACGGTCTGGAAGTCCTTGCCCGGATCGTAGGGCAGCGACTTGTAGACATAGGGCGCGATGGCATGGGTGCTGGCCGTGCCGACGAACAGCGTATAGCCGTCATTGGCCTGCCGCGCGGCATGGCCGGCGCCGACGGTGCCGCCCGCACCCGCCCGGTTCTCGACCACGAAGGGCACGCCGAACTTCTGCTGCATCGCCTGGGCGAAAATGCGCGCGAACAGGTCGGTCGTGCCGCCGGCCGTGAACGGCACGATGACCGTCACCTGACGCTGCGGCCAGTTGGCCTGGGCCGGCGCCGCTGCCGTCTGCGCCCCGGCGCCGCCGGCCAGGCCGGCGGCGGCCAGAAGGCACGCCGCCAGCGTCGCAAAGATCAATCTTTTCATGGAGCTCCTCCCATATCCTCTGATTGCGGGCCTCCTTGCATGGAAGCTCCTATGCTCAGATGCTAGCGCGGATTCCGCCGGGCGGCTATGGCCGTGAGCGGCAGGAATCGCGCGCGCGGAGCAGCATTGCCGTGCGGCCGCGCGGCACCCGCGGACCAGGCCCGTGGAAGGCGGGGAAGGAACGGATTTCGCGGTTCAGCCGCCGAGCCAATTGAGCTCGCCCGACGGCCGGGCGATGTCGGGATTGTCGGCCTGCATGCGCTCCCAGACACGCCGGACGACCGTGTCGGCCTCGGCGACCAGGGCATCCTCGTCGATGGTCAGCACCTTGCGGTCGCGCATGACGAAGGCGCCGTCGACCATCACCGAATGGACGATGCCGGGATGGCCGTAATGCACGATGTTGGAGACGAGCCGGATCAGCGGCCGGAGCGCCGGGACATTCAGGTCGATGACGGCGAGGTCGGCCTTCTTGCCGATCGCGATCGAGCCGATCTCGGCGCCGGCGCCGACCGAATGAGCGCCGGCCCGCGTGACCGCGTCCAGCACCTCGTCCGGCGACGGTGAAACACCGCCCTCCTCCGTCCGGCCGCGGCCGGTGCGGTGGATGATCGAGCCGAAGGCCATGGCCTGGAACATGTCCTCGCTCATATTGTCCGTGCCGAAGGCTATGCGCACGCCGGCATCCCGGATCGGGCCGATCAGCGCCTTGTGTGCGCCGCGCCGGGAAATGCTCGCCGGCGTGTGGGCCATCTGCACGCCGCGCTCCGCGAGCAAGGCGATGTCCCTTTCCGTGCAGAAGGTCCAATGCGCCGCGACGAGGTCGGGACCGAGGAAGCCCTCCCGGTCGAGATAGGCGGCGGAGGTCAGCCCGTGAAGGGCCTTGACCGCCGCGACCTCCCCGGGGCTTTGCGACAAATGGATCGTCCGGGTCAGGCCATGGCGGGCGGCCAGCGCGTTGAGCTTGGCCAGCATGGCCGGCGAGCAATTGTCCGGCGCATGGGCCGCCACCTGGCAGCGCACCCGGTCGCCGTGGCTGCCGTGCATGGTTTCGATGAGCGCGCTCGCCCGCTCGATGAACGCGGCGCCGAAGGCCTCGTCCACGGCATAGTCGCCATGGCGGATGCGGCGCGTGTCGATGTCGGCGCAGGATTCCGACAGCCACAGCCTGAGGCCGGTCGCCGCCATGGCGCCGGCATAGGTCGCGACATGACGGAACGGATCCACCAGCGTCGTGGTGCCGCTGCGGATCGCCTCGAGGCAACCGAGCGTCGCGACGATCTGGCGTTCCTCGGCGGTCATCACGTAGGAGACCGGCGTCATGTAGCGATAGATCGCATCGCCCGCCCAATCCTCGACGGTGCCGCGCAGCGCCATCAGGACGGTGTGGGTATGGGCGTTGATCAGTCCCGGCAGCACGGCAAGCCGCCGGCCGTCGAAGCGCTCGAACGCCGGATAGAGCGCTTCGAGCTCATGTGTCGGCCCGAGCGCAACGATCCGGCCGCCGTCCACCGCGATCGCGTGATGCTCCAGGACACGCCGTTTTTCGTCACAGGTGACGACGACCGTATCGGATATCAGCAACCCCATGCGGGATGCTCCCCTCAAAGCCGCCGGGTCTTGGCCATGCCGGCCAGGACCTCGTCGACCGCGGTCAGGAACAGGTCGGCATTGTCGCGCGAGAAGACCAGCGGCGGGCGGATCTTCAGCACGTTGGCGGCGGGGCCGGCGGCGCTGATCAGCACCCGCTTTTCGCGCAGGCCGTTGACGAGCGCGGCCGTCTCCGCCGTGGCCGGCGCCTTCGTATCGCGGTCGGTGACGAGCTCCGCGCCGACGAACAGGCCGGCGCCCCTGACATCGCCGATCAGGGCATGGCGGCCGGCAAGCTCCTTGAGGCCTGCCATCAGATGCGCGCCGACCGTGGCGGCATTGGCGACGAGGCCTTCGCCCTCGATCACGTCGAGCACGGCCATGCCGACCGCGCAGGACACGGGATTGCCGCCGAACGTGTTGAAATAGCGCGTCTTCTCGCCGAAGGTCTGGAGGATCTCCGGCTTCGCCACCATGGCGGCGACCGGGTGGCCATTGCCCATCGGCTTGCCCATGGTGACCATGTCGGGGACGAGGCCATGCCGGCCGAACCCCCACAGCCCCGCGCCGGTGCGGCCGAAGCCCGGCTGCACCTCGTCGGCGATGAACAGGCCGCCGGCCTCGCGGATCGCCGCGACCGCCGGCTGCAGGAACCCCGCCGGATCGGAAAAGACGCCGTCGGACGAAAAGATCGTATCGACCAGCAGCGCCGCCGGCTTGATGCCCCGAGCCTGCATGTCGGCGATCGCCGCCTTCACGTTGCGCGCGAAAGTTTCGGCCACGTCGGCGCCGCCGGACCGATAGAGATCGGGCGCCGGCACGGTGCGGACATGCGGGCCGAGCGTGATGCCCGCCCCGAGCGAGGGCGACAGTTCCGAAATCGCCACCGTCACGCCGTGATAGGCGAGCTCCGTGACGATGAACCCCGTGCCGCCGGTGGAGGTGCGGGCGGCGCGATAGGCCAGGTCGTTGGCCTCGCTGCCCGTGCAGGTGAACATGACGTGGCCGAGCTCGGCCGGAAAGGTCGCCAGCAGCCGCTCCGCATAGTCGAGAATGCCGTCGGTGATGTAGCGGGTATGGGTGTTGAGCACCGCCGACTGGCGCGCCAGCGCCGCCACGACATGCGGATGGCAGTGACCGACGGAGGCGACGTTGTTGTAGACGTCGAGATAGGCCTTGCCGTCGGGATCGTAGAGCCAGACTCCCTCGCCGCGCACGAAATGCACGGGATTGGCATAGAACAGCCGATAGGCGGGGCCGAGCAGGCGCTCGCGCCGGGCGATCAGCTGCCGCTCCCGGTCGGCAATGCCGGCAGCCCCGGCCCGGTCATAGGCATTGATCATGGTCATGGCAGCGTGTCCTTGGCGATGGCCTCGCGGAGGAAGGTGACGGCGGCGTCGCGGTCGAGCGCATCGAGCCGGCCAAGACCGGTCCAGGCCGCGGCCTGATTGCGCAGGATGTAGGGAGCGTTGTCGGGATGGCGGGCGGCGCGCCAGGAACTGATCGCAATCGTCAGCGCAAGCCGCGTCGCGACGAGTTCGGGCAGTACCGCGATCTCCTCGTCGGCAAGCGGCAGGACCTGATGGAACGCCTGGGCCATCTCCGCGACGCCCTGCAGCGGATGGCCGTCCCCCGTCACCTGGTAGGCGGCGGCGGTCGCAAGATCCTGGATCAGCGGTGCCCGCACCATGTCGCCGAAATCGATGACGCCGGCGATCTCGTCGTCGGCCTCGGCCGAGGCGAGCACATTGTGCGGGTTGAAGTCGTTGTGCACGACCTGCACCCGGAGGCTCGGCAGGACCGGAAGGACGTGGCGCGCGAAGCGGTCGAGCGCCCGCTCCGGCAATCCCCGCCGTTCGGCATCGGCGATCTCGGCCAGCAGGCCGCGCACCCGCGCCGCCTTCTTCAGGTCCCACAGCAGGTCATGGTCCTCGGCCGGATGCCGGAAGCCTGCCAGCGCCCGGTCGAGGCGGGCCAGGAAGGCGCCGAGCCGCCGGCGCTGGGCCGGGCTGCGCTCGGTCAGGTGCAGCGGCCGCCCGGCAAGATAGGTCAGGCAGCGCACGCGCCGGTCGGACCGCCCCTGCACCCGCCAGACGACGTCGCCGCCCCCGGCCCCGCGCGGCGGCACGACGCGCGGCGTCGCAAGCTCGGGATCCGCTGCCGCGACATGCATCAGCGCCCTGCTCTGGAAATCGGTCACCGCCGGCGGCTCGGCCGGATGCACGACCTTCAGCACGTAGACGGCGCCCGCCGCGTCGGTGAGCTGGAAGTTGTGATCGCGCTCGCCGGTCAGCGGCCGGGCCGTGGCGACGAGCCCGAAATGGTCCCGTGCCAGCGCCACCGCCTCGTCGAGCGACACCGCCGGCGGCGCCTCGTCGAGCAGTTCGCCCAGATGTTCAGCTCCCTGCATCCGCCCGCGGTCTCCTCCGGCCCTTTGGCAACGCGCTCCTTATAGGCGAGATGCCGCCCCGTCATCGACCGGTCATGTCGCCCCGCTGCCATGCAGACGGCGGCCTGGACTTTCCGATGCGCCTGCGGCGGCTTCGATCGCCGCCGCCGGTCGCGACGCCGTCAGGAGATCAGGCCGAGCTCGCGCGCCCGCTGGATCGCACCGGAGCGGCGGCGCACGCCGATCCGATCGTAGATCTGCTGCAGATACCATTTGACCGAACCCTCGGTCATGCCGACGCGTTCGGCGATCTCGCTGTTGCGCATGCCGGCGCCGGCCATCTGGAGAATGTCCACCTGGCGCGGGGTCAACGCGCCCTCGCCGCCCGCCGGCACGGCCCCCGTGCCCGACCTGCGCTCGGGCATGTCGGCGCGCGTCGCCACGAGGCGCGCCAGGAAACGGTCGGCCGGCGTTTCGCAGATCGGTGAAGCCTCGAACTGGCTCTTCAGCAGGCCCATGACCTCGTCGCCCTCGTCGAGGAAGCTGCGCACGAAGCCGCCCGGAGCGGCCCGTGCGACCGCCGAGCGGAGGACGCGCCGCGCCTGGCGCTCGTCCTCGCCGGCCAGATGCGCCCGCGTCAGCAGGATCTCCCAGCGGATCGCCGAGCGCACCGCGCCCGCATGGACGGCGAAGCGAAGCCAGCGCTGGCCGAGCGTGGCGGCGTCGACGCTGGCACCGCGGGCGATCGCCAGCCTCATCCAGCCGAAGGCCCGGGCCTCGTCCCGCGAGGCGGCGTCGAGACGCGGCTTCAGGCCGTCCGGCGAACCGATGAGCCCTTCCTCCTGGCCGAGCCTCAGCGCCTCCTCGCGTTCGCCGAAGCGCAGCAGCAGCCGGATGCGCTCGGTCACCAGGTTCTGCCGCAGCCGGTCGAGATTGCGCTGTTCCGCAACTGCCAGCCCGTCGGCCAGCCGGCGCTCGGCCGCCGCCATGTCGCCGTTCAGGGCATGAAACCGCGCCGCTGTCATATAGCCGGCAACATACTGATCGACGAAGCCGCGATTCGTGGACGGGAAATGCCGGTCGACCAGTTCGCGGCTGCGGTCGAGCTCGTCGCGCTCGTACAGCACCTCGGCGAGCAGCGGCCCGGGCAGCTCGGCGAGCCAGTCCTGGTCCTCGAAGGTCGTCGCCAGCGCCACGGCCTGATCGAGCCGGCGCACCGCGCCGGCAACGTCGCCGGTCAGGAAGCGGGTCGGCCCGACCACCGACAGGTGCCAGACCAGGCCATAGGGACTGTTGCAGCGGTTGAACTCGCGAATGCCGGCATTTTCCAGCTCGACGGCATCGCTCAGCTTGAACTGCTCGCGCCGGGCGAGCAGCAGCGAGCCGTAGATCGTGCCCCGCGTATAGGGGTCGAGGCTGCCGCAATTGGGCACCAGTGCCTGGCATTTGCGCTCGGCGCTCGGCTGGTCGTCCTCCGCCTGGGCCATCAGCATCCGGCGATGCAGGACGAGGTGATCGAGCTCGGCGCCGTCGGGCAGCCGGCCCTCGGCGGGGCGGCGATGCGCATCGACCAGTCCGAGCAGATCTTCCGCGAGGCGGAGCTCGCGGCTGACCGAGGCCGCCTGGGCCGCATAGAGCAGCAGTTTCGGGCGCCGCCCGAGCACCCTGCGCGGCAGGCGCAGCATGAGCGCCGCGAAACCGTGGCCGACGCCGTTGCAATAGGCGGTGAAGCAATGGGTATCGAGGATGTCGGCGGCGCGCTCGAACGCGCCCGCCTCGATCGCCTGGCCGGCGGCATCGGCGAACCAGCCCTTCAGCTCCAGCCAGTCGGCGGCCCGGATCGCCAGCCGCTGCACTTCGGCCGGCGGTCGGCGCCGCAGCTGCGCCCGCAGGAACCGGGCGAACAGGGGGTGATGGCGATAGCCGCCCCGCTGGTCGTCGACCGTCTCGACGAAGAGCCCCGCCTGTTCCAGCGCCTCGAGCCGATCGCCGCTGCCCGAGGTCTCCAGCACCGTGTCGCAGAGATCGGCGTCGAGCCGCTCGATCAGCGCGGTCGAGACCAGGAAGGCGGCGAGATCGGCGGGCAGCGCGGCGAACACCTCTTCCTGGAAGAAGGCCTGGATCAGGCCGTTCTCCGCCGCAACACGGGACGGGCGCTCGCGCCGGCCGGCCGAACGCCGGCCAGCCTCCAGCCGCAGCGCGAAAGGCCAGCCTTCGCTCGCCTGCATCGCCTCGCCGAGAACGGCACCGTCGGCCGCCCTGTCGGCATCGATGCCGAGCAGGGCGGCGGCCTCCTCGCGGGTGAAACGCAAGGCGTGGACGTCGATGTCCACCACGTCGCCGAGCGCCCGGGCACGGGCCAGGGCGGTGCGCGGCGCCTGCCGCGTGGCGACCATGACGGTCAGCTTCGAATCCCGTCCGGCGACGATGCCCGCCATCAGCGCGTCAGCGCCGCCGGCGGCCATCAGATGCCAGTCGTCGATGATCAGGACGCTCTCGCTGCGCTGACGCTGACGCTCGGCCACGATCCTGACCACCTGGGCGTGGTCGTCGAGCCGGACGACCGCCGGCCTGCGGGCGCTGTCGGTCACCACCGCCCCGTCGCCGGTGATCGCGATCGTCACCACATGGCGGCGCTCGGCCATGAGCTGGTCGCGCCATTGGCCCGCCAGCGCGGTCTTGCCGTAGCCGGCCGGCGCCCGCACCAGGATCAGGCGCGCGCCGCGGGCCGCATCGAGCAGGGCGAGAAGCCGTGGCCGCGGCACCAGCGCCCTGTCGCCGCGCGCCGGCGGCCAATGCGCGGTGACGACCTGCCGGTTCATCATCCCGGCGGACGCGCCATCCTGAACGAAAAGGTCCTCTGCGATGAGATCGGTCATCTCGGGAAGCGGGGGCGATCCTCGGGGGGCGCCACCTGTCGGCGCGGCCGTCGGCTTGGCGCCGATCAGGCCGTCATAGTGCCAGCCCGGGCGGAGGAATCAACCATCCGCGCGGCCGGCTCGGCACGGCCGCGCGGCCGCCGTGCCGGTCACTATCTTTCGATAGGTGACGGCGATCGCCGGTCCTCCCCACACTTCGCCCAACAGCAAGAAGCGGCCGGCTTGCGGCTGCGGCCCCTGGGGAGAACTTGAGATGGCATCCGTCCTCGAACGCACCCGCGAGACGCTCGACGGCTTCGACCGGCAGGAACATGTGATCAACGGCGTCAAGACCGTGGTCTATGCCGCAGGCCAGGGCCGGCCGCTGGTCTTCCTGCACGGCTCGGGCACCTTCCCGGGCTTCGCCTTCGCCCGCCGCTGGGCCGAGACCCGCCGGGTCATCATCGCCTATCACCCCGGCTTCGGCGAATCCGCCGATGACGACCGCATCGATTCCATGCAGGACTATGTCCTGCACTATCTCGACCTGTTCGAGGCGCTCGGGCTCGATCGGTTCGATCTCGTCGGCTTCTCGTTCGGCGGCTGGATGGCGGCCGAATTCGCCGTCCAGCACCATCACCGCATCGGCAAGCTGGTGCTGGTCGCCCCCGCCGGCCTGGTGGTCAAGGACCCGCCCGCCACCGACCTCTTCACCATCCCGCCGGCCGAGCTGCCGAGCTATCTCGCCACCAACCCGGCCGCGCTTGCCCCGTTCCTGCCCGAAGGCCACGATCTGGAATTCCTCACCCTGCGCTACCGCGAGACCACCGCGGTCGCCCGGCTGATCTGGGAGCGCGCCTCCGGCAATCCCAAGCTCGCCCCGTGGCTGCACCGGGTGAACGTGCCGACCCTGCTGCTCTGGGGCGACCAGGACCGCGTCCGGCCGGCGGCCCATGCCGAGCACTGGCGGTCGCTGCTGCCCGATGCGCGCATCGAGATCGTGCCGGCGACCGGCCATCTCCTGTTCGAGGATACGCCGGCCGCCGCCGAGCGCGTCATCGCCTTCCTCGACGCGGCCTGACCGGCCGGCAAGCGGTCGAAGCAAGCGGCCGGCGCCGACGACGGCGCCCGATCAAGAGCCGCATTCCAGAATACGGGACGTCTCTGCGACGGGAGGGAGACATGTCGACGACGCGTGAACGCATCGAGCCGTGGTTCATCGTGCTCATGCTGACGCTGTTCATGATCCTGGCATTCGCCGACCGGGCGGTGCTGGGCTTTGCGGCGGTGCCGCTGATGCGCGATCTCGGCCTGACGCCGAGCCAGTTCGGCCTCGCCGCCAGCGCCATGTACTGGGTCTATCCGGTCGCCGGCATCGCCGGCGGCTTCCTCGTCAACCGCTGCCCGACCAAATGGGTGCTGGCGGGCCTCGCCGCGATCTGGGCCGCCTCGCAATTTCCCATGCTCTGGGCGACCAGCCTCAATGAGATCGTCGCGGCGCGCGTCCTGCTCGGGCTTGGCGAAGGCCCCGCCTTCGCCGTGGTGCTGCACGCGGTGTTCAAGTGGTTCGACGACGACCGGCGCGCCGTGCCGACCAGCATCGTCTCGGAAGGCGCGGCCTTCGGCATCGTCCTCGCCGCGCCGATCGTCGCCTATTTCATCGTCGCCCACGGCTGGCGTTTCGGTTTCGGCCTGCTCGGCACCATCACGGCCGCCTGGGTCGTGCTCTGGCTGATCTTCGGCAGCGAGGGCAAGGTCGCAACGCCGAGCCCGGGCGCCGGCAATCTGAAGCCGATCAGCTATCGCGTGCTGCTCGCCGACCGCACCTTCATCGGCAATACGCTGGCCGGCTTCTCGGTCGCCTGCGGCATCACCATCATGCTGGCCTGGCTGCCGCCCTATCTGACCCGGGGCCTCGGCTATTCCACCACCCAGACGGGCTGGCTGACCACCCTGCCCTGGATCGCCAGCATCGCGCTGGTCCTGGCGGGCGGCTACCTGTCCCAGCGCCTGGTGCTGGCGGGCGTGCCGAGCCGCCATGCCCGCGCCGGGCTTCTCTGCCTCTGCCTGCTGGCCGGCGGCGCGGCGACCGCTGCCATGACCTTCCTGCCGGCCGGCGCGCTGCAATTGACGCTGCTCGCCATCGGCTTCGGCTTGCCGACCCTGGTCTGGACGCTGAGCCCCGCGGTCATCGCCGAGGTCACCCCGGTCGCCCAGCGCGGCGCCATGCTCGGCCTGTTCTCGACCATCGCCAACTCGGCGGCCGGCTCGTTCGCGCCCTACCTGATGGGGCTCGTCGTCGAGCGCGGCGCGACCCCGGCCGAAGGCTACGCCCTCGGCTTCCTCGTGCTCGGCCTGCTGCAGGCGGTCTCGGCGCTCGCCGCCTGGGCCCTGATCCACCCGGCAGCGACCATCGCCAGGTTCCAGGCCGAAGCGGCAAGACCCGCCGAAGCCAGCGCCCCGCCGGCCCGGCCGGCGCTCGTCGACTGAGCCATCGGCGCGTCCGCGCGCCCAGCAATCCTGTTCCGCCCCAACGGAGACCCGCTATGCCGATCCTGCCGGATACCCAGTTCTACGCCTGGCATTTCATGCCCTATACCGACCTGCCGCCGAATGTGGACGACTTCGACTCGCTCTGGGTCGATTTCCCGAACAAATATTTCGACCCGAAGGCCGGCCACGCCTTCTATCGGCGCTACCTCGCCGAGCTGGCGCTTGCCGACAAGCTGGGCTTCGACGGCGTCTGCGTCAACGAGCACCACAACACGCCCTACAGCCTGATGCCGATCGCCTCGGTGGTCGCCGCCGCGCTCATTCCCCAGACGAGCCGCGCCAAGATCTGCGTGATGGGAACGCCCGCCGGCCTCGACCAGCCGCACCGCCTGGCCGAGTCCTATGCCATGCTCGACGTCATGTCGGGCGGCCGCCTGGAGGTCGCCTTCCCGCTCGGCACGCCGATGGAATACTGGGCCAACTCGGTCAACCCGGTGACCTCGCGCGAACGCCAGCAGGAAGCCCTCGACGTCATCCTCCGGGCCTGGACCGAGGACGGCCCGATCCGCCATGAAGGCCGCTTCTACAACTACCGCTACCTCAACATCTGGCCCCGGCCCTATCAGCAGCCCCACCCCAAGGTCTATCTCGTCGGCTCGGGCAGCCCCGGCACCATCGAGCTCGCGGCCCAGCGCGGCCTCGGCTACTCCTCGACCTTCAGCCCGATCGCGAGCCAGCTGGCCGCGCAGAAGACCTTGAAGGAGCGCGCGGCCCATTACGGCCACACGATCACGCCGGACCAGATCCCGATCACCTGCATGGTCTATATCGGCGACGACGACGAGAGCGCGCTCGCCGAGATGGAACCGCATGTGCGCTACTTCTTCACGACCCTCACCAAGGCCGGCCGGTTCATCGACGCGCCCGGCTACCTGTCGCTGGACGAGTTCAGGAAGCGCAACGGCCGCATGCTGCCCTCGAGCCATGGCGGGGCCTTCGACTGGAACCAGATCCGCCAGCAGTTCCGGGTGGTCGCGGGCACGGCCAAGACGGTTGCCGACACCATCGAGAAATGGGCCGAGGAGGCCGGCTCGAGCCGCATCATCTTCCAGATCCACAGGGGCGACATGCCGCACTGGAAGGTGGTGCGCACGCTGACCGGCCTCGCCAACGAGGTGATCCCGATGCTGAAGGCGAGGCAGGCCGCGGCGAACCGTCAGTCCCTCGGCGTCGCCGCCGAATAGGCCGCCCTCTCCGTCCGCTCCCGATCGAGGACATATCCATGACCTTCACCATGACACCCGGCCTGACCCGCGCCCAGGAAGGCCTCGAGGGCATTGCCTGGAACATTCTCGGCCAGACCTATGTGCCGAAGCAGCTGTCCGACCAGTCGATGTCCTGGCACGCGACCTTTCCGGAGGGCACTTTCGTGCCCCCGCACACCCACCCGACCCAGGACGAGTTCGTCTATGTGCTGACCGGCAAGCTCGACTTCTGGCTCGACGGCAAGGAGATCCAGGCCGGGCCGGCCGACCTCGCGCGCCTGCCCATGGGCATCCCGCACGGCATCTTCAACAAGTCAGGAGAGACGGTGACCTGCCTCTTCTGGGTGTCGCCGACACGCCGGCTGTTCGATCTGTTCAAGGCCATCCACAACGTGCCCGATCCCGGCGAGGTCGTGCGCCTTTCCGCCTTGCACGAGGTCGACTTCCTGCCGCCCCCGGCGGCCTGAGACGTGCGGGAACGGCCCGGGGTCGAAGCAGACAGGAGAAAAGCGATGGTGCGGCGTCAAGGCGCCCGGCTCGCGCGCAAGCCGGTGGTGGTGGCGATTTCAGGCAGTCCGTCACCGGCTTCGGCGACGGCGGAGCTTGCCGATCACGTGCTCGGCCTGCTGGCGCCCGCCGTCGCGATCGGCGGTCACATCCGCCTGCGCGAGCTCGATCCGGCGGCGCTCATGAGCGGCCGGACCGACGATGCCGGCCTCGCCGCCGCGATGCGCGAGGTCGAGGCCGCCGACGGCCTCGTCATCGCGACGCCGATCTACAAGGCCGCCTATTCGGGACTCCTGAAGGCGTTCCTGGATGCGATGCCGCAATTCGGGCTCGCCGGCCGGACGGTGCTGCCGCTGGCGACCGGCGGCAGCCTCGCCCATGTCCTGGCGCTCGACTATGCGCTCCGGCCCGTGCTGCAGTCGATGGGCGCCCGCCACATCGTCCAGGGCACCTTCGTCGCCGCCGGCCAGATGCGACGCGGCGGGGAGGCCTTCGGCCTCGACCCGGGCGCCGCCGAGCTGCTCGGCGAGGCCGTGCTGCACTTCACCCATGCCGTCGCCGACGCCTCGCCGAAGACGCTGTTCGGCCATCCGCGGCCGCTGCGCGAAGCGGCCGAATGAAACGGGACCGCGCGACCGCGCGGCCATCGCATGCCGCCTCAAGCCGCGGCAATTGCGTACCACGCGTCGATACGGGACAACCCCAGGCACAGGCCGCCTGCCCCAGCGGCGGCCCCTTCGGGGAGGTGCTCGCATGGTCTCGAAGCTCATCGCGGCGGTTCTGCTCGCTTCGTCCGTCCAGCTCGCGCCGGCCCGCGCCCAGACGCCGGCCTGCATCGAGGTGGGCGGAACAGCGACTTCCCGCTTTACCGGCCGCCTCACCCGTCCGGTCTTTCCCGGTCCGCCGAACTACGAGGACGTCAGGCGCGGTGATGCCCGCGAGCCCGCCTATATCCTGACGCTCGACCGGCCGGTCTGCGTGAATGCGGAGGGCGACGAGAATCTCGACCGCCAGTCCGTCTCGCGGATCCATCTGCGCCTCGATCCGGGCAATGCCGCGAGCCGGCCTGCCTACGATCAGCTCGGGGCCCTGATCGGCCGCACGATCACCGTCGCCGGCACCGACGGATTCGGCGCCCAGACCGGACATCACCGCGCGCCGCTCGTGCTGACCGTCATCGGGGTTGCAGCCCCGTCCGCCGGCGGCCGCGAGGGCCTGCCGCCGTGAGATGCCGCGCGATGTCCGCGGCACCGGCATCGTCGGGAGCGTTCCGAGTGCTTTCCGGTTCGCGTCGTGCGTCGGTCCTCACGGTCCCGATCGGCGCCGGCTGGGGCCAGCGCAGGAGCGCCTGGCGGCCGGCTTCGCTCAGGGCATAGATGCCGCGCTCCGGCCGGGTGAACCAGCCATAGACATTGCTCTTGAGGATCTTCGGCGCGTCCGGCACGACGAGCTTGACGTCGCGCGGCCGGAGCGGTCCGGAGCTCAAAAGCGCGGCGCAGCTCAGGGCCTGCTGGCGATAGGCCGTCATGATCGGCTGCCGCGTGCTGCCCCCGGCCACCGGATCGCCTTGGCGCTTGTGATATTCGGCCATGATGCGCGAACGCCGGCGCGCATTGCGCCTGAGCCCCGGCGCCTCCGGATTGGCAAGCACGCGCACGCTTCCAGCCTCCGTCACGCCGATGAGGCCAAAGCCGAGCCGCCGGCACAGATTGCGGAAGCGGGCATCGCCCTCCCGGCCCTTGCCGCGGCTCGACAGGCGGGCGGCGAGCCAGATCTCGTCGGCCACCGTCGCCCGGTCGACACCCTGCAGCACCAGTTCCAGATTGAAGCTCAGCTTCAGCTCGCAAATGACGACGACCGGCGGGCCGTCGCCCTTCACCGCCACCAGGTCGCAGCCGGCGATCTCGCCCTTGACCGCAAAGCCGAGGCCTTCGAGGAACCGTTTCACCGGCAGATAGAGCGATGTCTCCAAGGCCGCCTCCCCATGCCGCCGCGCGCTTCGTGGCTCCGTTAGACACGAGTCGCGCCGGCAAGGCACTTCGAGTGCATGCCTTGCGCAGGCGCGGAAATCGAACGTGAAGGAACGAAGGCGCGCGCCGCCGGTTCGGCTTGGAGCAGAACGGGAGGCAGCCATGTCCTCTGATATCGATGATGTCGACGGATTCGCGCCGTGGCGCGCCGGGCAGCCCGAGCCGCCGCCGCCGGCGCCAGAACCTTTTCCGCCGCCCCCGCCGCAACCCATTCCACCGCAGCCGGACCAGCCCGAACCGCCGCCGCTGCCGATCCCGCCGGGCGATCCAATCACCCCGCCGGACCGGCTGAGCACGGGTGCCGCGCGGCGTTTCAGTCCTTGCGGCGGTTGGTGAAGCTCGCATTGCCGAGGCCGGTGCCGATCGTCACCACGCCCCAGCGGTCGACATCCTGCATGAACGGCACCTCGGCGAGCCCCTGCACCACGGCATCATTGTGCATCATCACCAGCGTCTCGTGCTCGCCGATGGCCGGAATCTCCTTGACCAGCGCCGCGGGCAGGTTGAACGTGCCGCTCTCCCAGTTTCCACCGGGCAGGTTCTGGCCGCCACGCGTGATGCTGCCGTCCGGCGCGATGATGCCCGGGCAGCCGACGCCGATGAACGGCGCCAGCTTGAAGCCTTCGTCGCCTGCCTTTTTGATCTGGCCTTTCAGCATCTTGACGAGCTCCTTGACAGCCTCGGTGCGGGACGGCTCGTCATCGGCGTGCCGCCACAGCTCGGACTTCCACACCTCCGCCTTCGACAGGTCGGCCTTCTTCTTCTGATGCAGCACGACGATGCCCGCGCGGATGTTGCTGCCACCGATATCGACCGCCAGGATCGCCTCATGGCCGGCGAACATCCAGGCGGGAACCAGATGGATCGCGCCGATGAGTCCGGCTTCGTCCGGGTGATGACTGATCGGCCGCAGCCCGACGTCGATGCCGTCGGCCTTCAGCGCAACGCCGGCCCTGGCGATCGCCAGCGCGCCGACCCGCCCCTGCTTGAAGCCGCCGCCGACCGCGATGCGCTCGATCGCATCCCAGCCCTTGGTGCGCATGAACCGCTTGATGACCTCGGCGAGTTCCGCCGCAAAACCCTCGATCGCGGCATGGACCAGCGCGGCCGCCTCGGCATCCTCGCCCATGATGTGCAGATCGAGTTGCTTCTTGCCAATTTCTTCGGTTGCAACATCGCCGATCGGATCTGCGTCGAGCTTGTCCAGCCTGCCCCGGAGATCGTCGAGCTTGTCGAAGAAGGCGCGCTTGCTTGCACGGTCGCCGATGAAACCGTTCCGGTCGCGCAATTCGAGATTGTAACTATCCACCGTCACCGAGGCGAGCTGCGCAACGCCATGGCCGATCACCGGTTCTCCCCGTTGCGCCTTGTTTGCCCGTTTGGACATGGTCGACATCGCTCCCTCGCCGCGGTCACTGCAGGTGGTCCAAGGCAATCAACGCTTTCGCATCGCGAGCGTTCCCGGGCGTCATCCGGACCGGGACCCGACGGCCGCCAAGGGTGGAATCTTCTGCGCGCACCGGCATTTGGCGCCCGTTCTCGTGGTCCGTGATCCGGCCGCCGGCCGCACCGCCACAAAAAGGCCTCTCGTCGGGAACGGATGACGCAACCGCCGGTTCTCGTGTCGATACGATGCCCCTCGCAACAGGACGGGACGATGATTGAGAACAGCCTGTTCGAACCTCTCTCAGTTCAGCCGGAAGACCTCGGCGCATTCGAAAAGAAATTCCTGCGCGACGTCGCCGATGGCGTCGTCCGGGCAGTCGACGCATCGTTCATCGACCGCATGACCGGCTATGGCCTGATCGTCGTGCGGGATCGTCACATTCGGCTCACGCAGCGTGGCCAGTCCTTCTGCGACGCCTACGCGACGCGCCGGCCGACCTTTGCGGGAAGCGGTGGCAAAGGAGCGAAGCCGCCACGCTGAATCGGCCTCCGGCAGACATCACGTTCAGCTTCAAAATATAACAATGATCAAACGGCGAAATACCCGCATAAAACGCCTGCTTATGACAGCCAATTCCTCAAAAACTCATGTATTCGACACTTCCGATTCGAATTCTTCATCAGAACGGCCATTGCGACACAAGCGCCTTTCAATTCAAAAACGATGTTGATGCGCACGATCTTTTCGCGACATCGTCGAACCCTAAACCGAGCCGTTGGGTTACATGAGAGTGCAAACCGATCTGAAGGCCCTTCGGCTGACGGAACCGGTTGCCTCAAGCAAAGGAGACCTTTGCCATGAAACGCAGCACTCTCGCCAAGATCGCGGCGCTGGGCATCGTGGTGATGCCAAGCATGGCCCTCGCCCAGAGCCGCATTATTGAGGAAGAACGCGCTCCGGCACCGGGCGCAGGCTTCGGCACGGGCGCGGCAACCGGCGCCATTGGCGGCGCCATTGTCGGCGGCCCCGTAGGGGCGGCTGTCGGCGGCGCGGCCGGTGCGGTCGTGGGCGGCATCGCCGATTCCGCCCAGCCGCGCTTCCGGCGCTACGTCGAGGAACGGCATGTGCCGTCCTACCGCTATTCGTCACGGGTCGTCGTCGGGACGGAATTGCCGCGTGACGGCATCCGGACCTACCGCGTGCCGCGCGAATACAGCACGAAGCCCTATCACTACACGGTGGTGAACCATCGCACCGTGGTGGTCGATCCCTCGACGCGGCGGGTCGTCCAGGTGATCAGTGATCCGGGTGTCGACTACGACGAGTGATCCCGGTCGCGTTGCAGAAATGCCGGCGGGCTTTCGAGCCCGCCGGAACCATCGCGTGAGGCGCCGGGTTGCTCACCAGAGGAGGCCTCCCATGCCCCGTGGCGACAAATCGAAATATACGGCCAAGCAGGAACGCAAGGCCGATCATATCGCCGAAAGCTACGAACAGCGCGGCGTTTCCGAAAAGGAAGCCGAGAGGCGCGCCTGGGCCACCGTCAACAAGGACGACGGCGGCGGCAAGAAGGCAGGCTCCGGCCGCGGCAGTGATACCGGCCGTCCTGCAGCCCACAAAGGAGGACGCAAGGGCGGCGCCGCGGCGGCGTCCCGCTCGGCAGCCGAGCGTTCGGCATCCGCCCGCAAGGCCGCGGCAACGCGCAAGCGCAACGCCGCGGCACGCTCGTCCTGAACCTTCGGGACGCGCCGCGCTCCGCTCCTGCGAACCCGTTTCAGGAGATCGTGATGACCCGCACGGACCACGAAGACGAACGGCGCCGGAAAGAGCCTGATCCCCAGGACCACGGCCTGATGGGCAGCCGCTTCGTCGAGCCGACCGATATCCGCAAGCCGCCGTCGGAAAAGGCGCCCGGCGAACAGCAATTGACCGCCGATACCGCAAGGCAGGCCCCGCTCGGCCGTCCGGTCCTGGCCGTCCTCATCATTGGACTCGCCGCGGCGGTGCTGGTTCTCGGCCTCTATACGCTCGTCTGGACGCGCAGCCTTTGAGCTGCGCCCTTTTTTTGGGGAGCAGGGCGTCATGTCCGACGACACCGACCGCATGTTTTCGGGTGCAGCGCTGCCGGAAGATCTGGCCGTTGGCCTCGACAAGTTCCGCGAGGAATATCGTCCGCGCCTCAGCCAGTCCGAAGCGGCGCAAATGATCCTGAGGCTCTGGCTGATCGACAACGGCTACATCGTGGCGGAGCCGGGGCTTTCGGCCCCTTGGCAGAAGGCGGCGCCGGACGATTGATCCGGCCCGCTCCGCTGCTCAGGCCGCGAACTGCCGTTCCCGATAGAGAATGCGCCGGGCCTCGGCGCGATAGGCCTCGCGCGCCACCTCGGACAATTCGTCCCACGTGACGTTCATCAGACATTCCTGGAGGAAAAGCTTACGCGCCAGTCGCTCGACATCGGACGCCGCAAACATGTTGATCAGCCTTTCGGGTCTTTCTGGAAAGGCGATCGCGCGGCGTAGGGCACCGCGGGCCGCCTTCGGTCCATCAACGTTCAGCCGCTCCGGCAGTTCCCGCGCCGCCGTCAACTCGCCGGCCGCTTCGCCGCGCGGGCGACCTCGCTGATCGCCGTGACATCCCAATTGCCGAGTTCGACCTCGTGCAGGATGGCGTGAGCGATCGCCTCGCGCGTCGCATGGTCGTCGAGAGCCACACGGCGCTCCGCGCAGACCGAGAGATAGATGACCTGCATCATGGAGATCTCGTCGGGCGTGAAAGTCCCGCGGCTCTCCAGGTCCGGAATGATCGACAGCATGGATTTCTCCATCGGCTCCATCGTCCGGCGGTGCCTCACCCGCCGCCCGCTTCGATCGGCATGGTGTCGAGCGCCGCAGCTTCCTCGGTCGGACTGTGCGGCGAAGGCTGTGCCGCCACGACCTCGGCCTCGGCGAGACGCCGATAAAGATTGCGCGACCGGCGCAACGGCCACCAATCATAGAACAGGATCTCCGCCGGCCGCCAGTTGGCGACCCAGCCGAACACCGAAATCCCGTCGCGAATGCCCTCGCGCCAGCCGTCCGGCAGCGGCGCCCCGTCGACAGCGCGCGCCAGCGCCGTGCAGATCGCCAGGATGACCAGTCCGATCGCCAGCGAGATCAGCCCCGTGCGCAGGAGCTTGCGCAGGTTTTGCGCCTCCGTTGCGGCCGCCCGCCGGAAATGCTCGCGCAGGACCTCGCCCAGCCGGGCGACGGCGCGCCGGTCGGCCGGCTTGCCGCGGAGGCCGAGCTCGATGACGAAACGGTTGCGCCGCGGCGCATACCAGGCTTCCGAGGCGACATATTGGGCAGCCGTGCTGTTCAGGCTGAATTCATGGAAGGGTGAAGGATCGAAGGTCGAGAACAGCTGTTCGACGCTGTGAACGTCGAGGCCGATACGGGTGACATTCGGATCCTGGCCGGGAGACGACATGGGCTCTCACCACGCAAGTTCGGGTTGGCGTCCCGTGTCCCGGACCGGACATTCGCGCCGCCCGAAGCCGGGACGGGAGCAAGCTGCGGATCCAGGCACGGCCGATTAATCACATGACCGGGAACGGTATTCGTGACCGAAACGCACGCGGCGCCGGAGCGCCGCATCCGCCGTCGACCGGAGGCGAACTTTGGAGCCGCGACCGCGATCGCTTTTCCGCCGTGTGCCTGTTGAATGCCCGACCGCAGGGCCTCGCGATAGATGGCGGCGTCGAAAAATGCGTCCCGGGGGCCCGCTCGTCGCTTCGGAATGCTGCCTCCATATCGCCGCAAGTGCCACGGGAACCGATCGAGGTCGCGCGGGTTGCCCCTTGGACGCAATGCCGGAGTCCGCGCGACAGATCGAGATCACCAGCCATCGGGGCCGCCCTGGTCCACGATCCCCCTCGAAGGACGCATCATCGCCGATGCGCCTTCTGCCGGGGAACCGGGGCGCGGCGCACGTGATGTTGCGGCAGGCCTTCGCCAGGAGACCATCTCGGAGACCATGCTGATGAAGATCGCCCAGATTGCGCCGCTCTGTGAGCGCGTGCCCCCGCGTTTCTACGGCGGAACCGAACGGATCGTGTCCTACCTGACCGAGGAGCTGGTGCGCCAGGGGCACGATGTCACGCTCTTCGCCAGTGGCGATTCCGAGACCTCGGCCGAGTTGGTCGCCTGCTCCGACATGGCGCTCCGGCTGGATCCTTCGGTCAAGGACTACCTGCCATATCATGTCATCATGCTCGATGAGGTGGCGCGCCGCGCCGACGCGTTCGACGTCCTGCACTTCCATATCGACATCCTGCACTATCCGATGGTGCGGGCCTTTTCCGACCGGACGCTGACCACCCTGCACGGCCGGCTGGACCTGCCCGACATGAAGCCGTTCTATGCCGCGTTCCCGCAGGCGCCGCTGGTGTCGATCTCGCATCAGCAGCGCAACCCGATGCCGCCGAGGCTCAACTGGGCCGGCATGGTCCAGCACGGCCTGCCGCCCGAGACCCTCGACTTCACGGCCGAGCCGGGTGGCGACTATCTCGCCTTTCTTGGCCGCATCTCGCCCGAGAAGCGACCGGACCGCGCGATCGAAATCGCCCTCGCCGCCGGCGTTCCGCTGAAGATCGCCGCCAAGGTCGACAAGGTCGACCAGGCCTACTGGGAGACCGTGGTCGAGCCGATGGTCGCCGCCAATCCCTCGATCGACTATATCGGCGAAATAAGCGAACAGGAGAAGTCGGAATTCCTGGGCAATGCGCGGGCGTTGCTGTTCCCGATCGACTGGCCAGAACCTTTCGGCCTTGCCATGATCGAGGCGATGGCTTGCGGCACGCCGGTCATCGCATTCCGTTCCGGCTCCGTCCCCGAGGTCATCGACCACGGCCGCACCGGCTTCATCGTCGACACCATCGCGGAAGCCGCGGCGGTGGTGCCGTCCGCCTATGCACTGGACCGCGCCGCCGTGCGCGCCACCTTCGAGCAGCGCTTCACGGTCGAGCGCATGGCCCGCGACTATGTCGACATCTACCGGTCGCTGCCGGGCGTCCGCGCCGAGGCCGGCCGGCCGCGGCGGCAGGCCGGGGATGGCGCCGGCCTGCACCTGGTGCAGGCGGGCGGCATGCGGATCTGATCCGGGCGGCTATGCGGCGACGAGAAGACACGGACGATAGGCAGGAGGCTTTGCAACCCATGTCGATCGTGAGCGCTGATGCCGCTCCCCACGCCCCGGCACCGGCCGGCCCGGCCGGCCAGGCAGTGGCGCAATTCTTCATCCCGGCCGCCGCCTCGCTGCAGGAGCGGCGGCCGCGCACCCTGAAACATGGCGACACCTTCGCGCTGTTCGACCACAACGGCGATGCACTCGCCGGGCCGGGCAGCCCCGAGGGCATCTATTGCCGCGACACGCGCTACCTCTCGCATCTCTATCTGACGATCGGTGGCGCAAGGCCCATGCTGCTGTCCTCGACCCTGCGCGACGACAATGCCGGGCTGACCTGCGATCTGACCAATCCGGATCTCTTCGACGATCAGGGCCGGCTGGTCCTGCCGCACGACCTCATCCATATCCGCCGGTCGCGCTTCCTTTGGAACGCCGCGGCCTATGAGCGGCTGGCGTTGCGCAACTTCGACCTTCATCCCCGCACGGTACGCGTCACACTGGCCTTCGCGGCCGACTTCGCCGATCTTTTCGAGGTCCGCGGCAGCCCGCGCCCGCGCCGTGGCCGGGCGCATCGGCCGATCGTCACCGCCGATGGCGTGACCCTGGCCTATACCGGCCTGGACGCGCGCCGGCGCAGCACCACGCTCAGCTTCGAGCCGGCGCCGACCGCCGTCGACGCGGAACTCGCCGTCTTCGACTTCGACCTCGCCCCGCACGAAACCAGGGTGCTGTTCGTGGCCGTTCGTTGCGATCCCGAAGGCGCCCAGCCGTCCCCCGCCCGTGCCTTTTTCGCCACGCTGCGCGAGTCGCGCCGCGCGCTGCGCGTCTCGACCGCGCGCGCTGCCGCGATCAGCTCCTCGAACGACATCTTCAATCAGGTCGCCCGGCGCAGCGTCGCAGACCTCTACATGCTGGTGACCGATACGCCCCAGGGCCCCTATCCCTATGCCGGAATCCCCTGGTTCTCGACGGCCTTCGGGCGCGACGCGCTGATCACCGCCCTGCAGACACTCTGGCTCGATCCGGCCATCGCACGCGGCGTGCTCGGCTATCTCGCAGCGAACCAGGCAACCGCGTTCGACCCGGCCGCCGACGCCGAACCAGGCAAGATCCTGCACGAGACGCGCCAGGGCGAAATGGCCGAGCTCGGGGAGGTCCCCTTCCGCCGCTACTATGGCAGCATCGACTCCACGCCCCTGTTCGTCATGCTTGCCGGCGCCTATCTCAAGCGCACCGGCGACGCCGAGACCATTCAGCAGCTCTGGCCCCAGATCGAGGCCGCCATCGGCTGGATCGAAAACCATGGCGACCGCGATGGCGACGGCTTCGTCGAATATTCGCGGCGGACGGACGAGGGCCTGGTCAATCAGGGCTGGAAGGACAGCCACGACAGCATCTTCCACGCCGACGGCCGGCTCGCCGAAGGTCCGATCGCGCTCGTCGAGGTCCAGGCCTATGTCTATGGCGCCTGGGTGGCTGCCGCCGACATCGCGCTGATGCTCGGCAAGGCGGCGCTGGCCATCGACTTCGAGGCGCGTGCCGAGATCCTGCGCGGCCATTTCGACCAGACCTTCTTCGACGAGGAACTCGGCACCTATGTGCTGGCGCTCGACGGCGACAAGCGGCCGTGCCGGGTGCGCACCTCCAATGCCGGCCATGCCCTGTTCACCGGCATTGCCGATCCGACACGCGCGCCGTCGGTGGTCGCGACGCTGACATCCAATGCCTGCTTCTCCGGCTGGGGCATCCGCACGCTGGCGGCGAACGAAGCCCGCTACAACCCGATGAGCTATCACAACGGCTCGGTCTGGCCGCATGACAATGCCCTGATCGCCGCGGGCTTTGCGCGCTACGGATTCCGCAGCGAAGCGGCACGCATTTTCGAGGGGCTGTTCGCCGCGTCCACCTATATGGACCTCAATCGGCTGCCTGAGCTGTTCTGCGGCTTTCCGCGCCAGGCCGGCCATGGACCGACCTTCTATCCGGTCGCCTGCGCGCCGCAGGCCTGGGCGGCCGCGACGCCGCTGTCGCTGCTTCAGTCCTGCCTCGGGCTCGGTTTCGACATCGGCGCCGGCCACATCCTGTTCGAGCAGCCGGTCATGCCGGACTTCCTTCAGGAGGTGACGCTGCGCGGCCTGACCGTCAATGACGGCTCTGTCGCGGTGGCCTTGCGCCGCACCGGCGCGGAAGTGGTCGCCGACGTCCTGGCGCGGCGCGGCGGCCTGCGCGTTGTCACCATGAGCTGAACGATGGGAGACAAGGACGAAATGATCGACAAGGCAGCCAGGATCGCCGAGATCGACCGGCGGATTGCTGTGACACGCGACAATATCCGCCAGTTGATCGCCCAGTCGGCCGCTCTCACCGGCATCGCGGCGGAAGAAGCCGCGGCCGACCGCATGGCCGCGCAGGAGCGCGCGCTCGCCGAGCTGATCCAGGCGCGCGAGGCGCTCGCCGGCAGGCCTGAACTCGGGAAGAGCTGACGAAAAACGGCCCGCATCCGGAGGGAGCGGGCCGAAGGAGGTCTTGGGCAGGCTGTCTGCAATGATCCCTTGCGAAACGACGTGACTGTCGCCGGGGGCCTCGCGGCGGGATCGATGCGAGTGTAGCGGTCGCTGCGCTGCGTGCCACCCGGCCGAACGAGGGAGCCTCGCCCGTTTCACGGACCTGGCGGCGTAGCGGACGGCCGGATCAGCAACGCCGGCACCAGCGCCATGATCGTCACTCCGGCGGCCAGGATCAGGTTGGCCGTCAGGCCATGGCCGTCGACGACCAGCCCGCCGGCCGCCGAGCCGGCCGCTATGCCGAGATTGAAGGCCGCGACGAACAAGGCCGTGCCGGCTTCCACCATCCCGGGCGCCGCCCGCATGATCCAGGTCTGCAGCGAGACCGACACGCCGCCATAGGCGCCGCCCCAGAGGATGAGCGCCAGCGCACCGCCGGCCGGGCTGGCGCCGGCGCCGATGACCAGCAGCAGGCTTCCGGCGAGCGCCACGACGATGGTCGCGAGCGGCGGTCCGGCCTCGCGCTGCGCCAGCGTGCCGGCGAGAAAATTGCCGGCAATGCCGGCCAGGCCATAGGCGAAGAGCAAGGGGCCGACCCAGATCGCGGCAAGATGCGAGACGCTTTGCAGCATCGGGCGCACGAAGGTGAAGGCCATGAAATGCCCGGCGACGATGAGCAGCGTGACGGCGAGACCGAGGCGCAGGCGGCTCACCCGCAGTTGGCCGGCAATGTCGGCCAGCCGGATCGAGCCCGTCATCGGCAGGGCCGGCAAGGCCCGCCAGTTGGCGGCCAGCACGACCAGGCAGACCAGCGCCATGGCGGCGAAGGCGCTGCGCCAGCCCAGGAGATCGCCGACGAGCGCGCCGAGCGGCACGCCGAGGACGGAGGCGGCGGCGACGCCGCCGAAGATCACCGCCGTGGCGGTGCCGATGCGCGCCGGCGGCACGAGCCGTGCCGCCAGGCCGCCGGCGATCGCCCATATGCCGCCCATGCACAGGCCGACGAGGATCCGGACCGCAAGCAGCCAGGCAATGCCCGGCGCCAGGGCCGACGCAAGGTTGGCCGCCGCCAGCAGGGCCAGAAGGCCGATCAGAACCCGCCGGCGGTCGCGGGCGCCGGCGGCAACGACCGCGACCGGGGCGAACAGCGCGGCCATCAGCGCCGGGATCGACATGGCGAGGCCCGTCGTGCCGGCGCTCGCCTGCAGGTCGGCGGCGATCCGCGTCAGGAGCCCCACCGGCAGCATTTCCGTCGTCACCACCGAGAAGGTCGAAACTCCCGCCGCCGCAACGGCGAACCAGGGGCGCGCCGGTCCGCTCTGGCACGTCTCCGCCGGCAAAGGGCTGGTCGTGGTCGACATCGGCGCTCTCCTTGTGCGTATCCGGGCGGCAGAGCCGCGCCGGCGCGGTGGAGGCGCTGTTCTATCGGGTCCCGACGGGAGATAAACTGCATGTCCGGCGCATTACAGGGGACGAATCGTGGACAATCAGATCGCAGGGCCGATCGACCATATCGGCGACCTCCTCGCCTTCGTCCGGGTCGCCGATCTCAAGAGCTTCACCCTCGCCGCCGAGCGGCTGAACCTGTCGCGCTCGGCGGTCGGCAAGAGCGTCGCGCGGCTCGAAGCCCGTCTGTCGACCCGTCTCGTGCACCGCACCACGCGCCATGTCAGCCTCAGCGAAGAAGGCCGCCTGTTCTATGAGCATGCCCTGCGCATTCTCGCCGAGGTCGACGACGCCGAAGCCGCGCTGGCCGGCCGCAACGGGCAACCTCGCGGCCGGCTCCGCCTCGATCTGCCGGTCTCGCTCGGGCGGATGCATGTTCTGCCGATCCTGCAGCAATTCCTCGGCGACTGGCCCGAGCTCGAGGCCGACGTGACCTATTCCGACAGGTTCAGCGATCTCGTCCGCGACGGCATCGATCTCGCCATCCGCGTCGGCGGCGATGACGACAGCCGCCTGGTACGCCGCGTGCTCGCCGCGCACCGGCTGGTCGTCTGCGCGTCGCCCGCCTATCTCGCGCGGCGCGGAACGCCGGCGACCCCCGACATGCTCGCCGGGCACGACACGCTCGTCTTCACGCATGCGCACCTGCCGATGCCCTGGCGCTTCACCACGAACGGCATCGATCAAGACGTTTCGGTTGCCGGTCGCATGCGCATGAGCAGCACGGAGGCCCTGCGCGACGCCGCCCTGGCTGGCGTCGGCCTCGTCCAGCTCGGCGCCTATCTGGTGAGCACCGATATCAGGCACGGCACGCTCGTGCCGGTGCTGGAGGACTTCGTCCGGCCGGGCCCGCCGGTCTGTGCCGTCTATCCGACCCGGCGTCATCTCTCGCCCAAGGTGCGCCTCTTCGTCGATGCCATCGACCGGCGCTGGCGCGCCCGCGCGCCCTGGGACTGACCGGTCGGGGGCGCGCGGGCCGAGCAGCGGCCGTCAGCCGCCGGACGGGCGGGCGATGCTGGACGGGCAGCTGTTGTAGGAGGAATGGATCACGATGCGGTCGCCGCACTGGTAGGAGCAGCGCATCAGCCCCTGCGGCGTCAGCTGCGTAGACGAGTAGAGCACGCAGCGCGGCAGCTGGGATTGCACGAAGCGCTCCGCCAGGGCGGGTGGCCGCCCGGCGGGAGAGGCCTCGCGGGAAGCGGAGGCGCCGGCTGTGGTGGCGAAGGTCAGCACCGCGAGACAGGCGGCAAACGACAAGGCAATGGGACGGGTCAAGCGTTCTCTCCGGATTGATGTCAGACCGCACCTGATGACGCTGCGGAATGCACCCCGGAGATGATGGCGCAATGTTGCGCAACGATGCCGAAGGCTCGGCTGGCGATTGCGTGCCCCGCGCCCGGCGCCGTTCGCCTGTCCCAATGAGCGACACGCCGCGATGCGCGGGCTGGCTTGGTCAGCTCTTGCGACCGCCGGTGCGGGACGGCTCGAGCGGCGGATAGTCGAGATCGGCGACCGCCTCGCCGATCTCCTTGCGCTCGCGCGGATCGGGCATCGTCGGCTGTTTCGGCAAGGACGGCGGGCGCGTGTCGCCATTGGCGTTGCCGTTGCCGGGCGCATCGGCCTGGCCGTCGCCCGGCCACAGCTTGCCCAGGTCCTCCGCCTGCCCCGGCTCGCCGCCGCGCCGCTTGCCCGCGCCGCGCCCGCTCCCGGCGACGACCGCCCTGCGGCCCGGATTCGCGTCGAAACGATGCGGCGATGCCATGGTCATGACTGAGCTCCCTTGCTTCCGATGACCAACCGGCGGCAGCCGCCACTGTTCCCGCGCCCCCGCTGACCGGTGCGCGAAACCGGGCGGAGACGGCGAAATCGGCCGCGTTCTCATTCCGGCAACACGTCATGCACAAGATTGGGCTTCCTGACGAGGCTCACGCTGTCACACTCCCGTCGGAAACCCAGCCTGGCGAGGTCGGGGTCAAATAGAGGGGCGCAGATGAGCAATGTCATCATGAACAGGCGGTCGGTGGTCGGAGGCCTGTCGGCCGCGGCGCTCGGCTCCGGCTTCGCTTTCGGCCAGGCGGCGAGCGAGATCCGCATCGGCGCCCCGCTGCCGCTGACCGGACCGCTGGCGCCGGAAGGCCGCAAGCAGAAGCGCGGCTACGACCTGTGGGCGGCCGAGGTCACCAAGCAGGGCGGCGTCGATGTCGGCGGCCGCAAGCTGCCGGTGAAGATCATCTATTCCGACTACCAGTCGGCGACCCCGCGCGGCGTGCAGGCCTGCGACTTCCTGGTCTCCCAGGAGAAGGTGCAGTTCCTGTTCTCGCCCTTCGGCTCGGGAGCCGCCAAGGCCGGCAGCGCCATCGCCGAACGCTACAAGATCCCGATGATCGCGCCGACCGCCTCCTCGGTCGAGGTCTACGACCAGGGCTTCAAATATCTGTTCGGCACCTTCACCCCGAACTCGACCCTCACCGAGCCGCTGGCCGGCCTCGTCGCGGCCAAGGCGCCCGACGTGAAGAAGGTCGCGATCTTCTCGCGCAACGACCTCCTGCCGCTGTCGCTCGCCGTCGAGATGCGCAAGTCCTGCCAGGCGCGCAACCTCAACATCGTCTACGATGAGAAGTTCGCCATCGGCACGCTCGACTTCGCCTCGGCCCTGACGCAGATCCGCGCCGCCGCGCCGGACTGGGTCTTCGTCGGCGGCTATATCAACGACCTCGTCCAGGTGCGCGCCCAGATGCGCGACCTCGGCATCAAGCCGAAGGTCTGCACGATGATCGCGGGTCCCGCCTACGAGGAATATATCCAGGCCCTGAAGGGCGCCGCCGAGAATGTCACCAGCGCCTCCTGGTGGCACCCGGCCGTGCGCTACGAGGGCGCCGATCTGTTCGGTTCGACCGCCCGCTATGTCGAGACCTTCAAGGCCGCCTATAACGGCGAGACGCCCGACTATGCCGAAGCCTCCGCCTCGGCTGCCGGCGCCATCCTGCAGCTCGCGCTCAAGCAGGCCGGCACGCTCGAGGGCCCGGTCGTGCGCGACGCGCTGGCCGCCTTGAAGGTCGACACCTTCTGGGGCCCTGTCCATTTCGGCCCCACCGGCCAGATCGACAGCCTCACCCCGCCGGTGTTCCAGATCCAGGACGGCAAGACGGCAGTGCTGCTGCCCGACGCGATCCGCCAGGGCGAACTCAAGTTCGGTCTCGCCTGACCGATGAGCGCCTCCCTCTTTGCGCAGGTCCTGGTCAACGGACTCCTGCTCGGCGGCCTCTATGCCGCCGTCGCCGCCGGCTTTTCGCTGGTCTGGGGTGTTCTCAACGTCGTCAACATGCTGCACGGCTCGGCGATCGTGCTGGGCTCCTACGCCGCGTTCTTCGGCTGGCAGAAGTTCGGGCTGAATCCCTTTCTCACCGCGCTGATCGCCGGCCCGGCCATCGGCGCCTTCGGCTGGGCGATCCAGCGCTACCTCGTCGCGCGCGTCATCGCCGCGCCGGTGCTGATCACGCTCGTGCTCACCTTCGCGCTGGACCTGATCCTGAACAACGCGATGATCGCCTCGTTCTCCGCCGACTACCGCAAGATCGCCAGCGTCTCCGGCCTGCCGCCCCTCACCTTCGGCACGGTCGGCATTCCGGTCGACCGGCTGCTGGCGGCTCTGGCCGGCCTTGCCGCCACCCTCGCCGTCCACGCCTATCTCACCCGCTCGCGGCTCGGCCGCGCCATCGTCGCCGTGCGCATGGACCGCGAGACCGCCATGCTGATGGGCGTCAAGGTCGAGCAGATCTATGCCGCGACCTTCGGCATCGGCCTGGCGCTGGCCGGCATTGCCGGCTGCCTGATGGCCGCGGTCTTCCCGATCTCGCCGCTGAACAGCCCCGGCTATCTCGGCGTCGCCTTCGTGGCCTGTGTGCTCGGCGGCCTCGGCAGCGTCGTCGGCGCCATTGTCGGCGGCCTCGTGCTCGGCGTGGTCGAGAGCTTCGGCGCCATCTTCGTCGGCCCCGAATACAGCGTCACCGTCGCCTCGGTCCTGCTCATCATCATGCTGCTGTGGCGCCCGCAAGGCCTGCTCGGCCGCGCCGGCTACGAGTGAGCTCTCCATGAGATCCGCGCTCAATTCCTCCTGGCTCCCGCCGGCCCTGGTGCTCGCCCTCGGCGCCGCCATCGCCCTCGGCGCGCCAGCCGCGCTCAGCGGCGAAACCTATCTGCTGCGCCTTGCCACACAGCTCGCCCTGCTGGTGGCCCTGTCGGTCGCCTGGAACCTCGTCGGCGGCTTCACCGGCTATCCGTCCTTCGCGACCGCCGCCTTTTTCGGGCTCGGCGCCTATGCGACGGCGGTGGCGCAGGAAGCCGGCTGGCCGCTGCCGCTCGCCTTCGCCCTCGCCGCGCTCTGCGGCGCGCTGCTGGCGGCGCCCTTCGGCTTCGCCATCCTGCGCCTGCGCGGCCACTACTTCGCCATTGCCAGCCTCATGCTGGTGACCATTCTGAAGGAGGTCACCACCGGCTGGGCCTCGCTCACCGGCGGCGGCATGGGCATCAATCTTCCCGGCGCCGGCGGCGACCCCATCGTCATCGCCCGCATCGCGCTGCAGACCATGGTGATGCTCGCCGCCGCGGCCATCGCGCTGTCGATCGTCGTCGCGCGCGGCCGGCTCGGTTTCGGCCTCGCCTGCATCCGGATGAACGAGACCGCGGCGCTTGGCGCCGGCATCGACGCGCCGCGCCTCAAGACCATCGCGTTCACGCTCTCGGCGGCCATCTGCGGCCTGGCCGGCGCCGCCTATGCCCGCTGGATCGGCTATATCGACCCCTCCGACGTCTATGACGTGATGTGGTCGGTGCGCCCGATCATCGCGACGCTGATCGGCGGCGTCGGCACGGTGATGGGCCCGGTGGTCGGCGCCGTCGTCTACATGGTCTTCGAGGAGCTCATGTGGCGCAACCTCTTGACCTTCGGCACCGGCGCGCTCGGCATCCTCATCGCCCTGCTCGTGCTGATCATGCCCGGCGGCATCATCCCCTCGCTGATGAAGCGGAGGGCATCATGACCGCTCCCCTGCTCGAGCTCGATGGTCTGACGCGCCGCTTCGGCGGCCTGACCGCGGTCAACAACGTCTCGCTGCGCTTCGGCGAGGGCGAGATCGTCGGCCTGATCGGCTCCAACGGCGCCGGCAAGACCACGCTGGTCAACCTGGTGACCGGGCATCTCAAGCCCTCGGCCGGCAAGGTGGCCTTTTCCGGCCGCGACATTACCGGCGCGCCGCCCTACCGGCTCGCCCGGCTCGGGCTGCTGCGCACCTTCCAGGTGGTGCAGCCCTTCGCCCAGCTTGCCGCGCGCGACAATGTCGCGGCCGCCGCCCTGTTCAGCGGCGCCGCCTCCGACATGACCGGCGCGCGCGAGGCGGCCGAGGCGGCGCTGAAGCGCCTCGGCATCGCCCATGTCGCCGACCGCCTGCCGCCACACCTGACGCTGGCCGAGCGCAAGCGGCTGGAACTGGCGAAATCGCTCGCGGCGCGGCCGAAAATGCTGTTCCTCGACGAGGTCAATGCCGGCCTCAACTCGGCCGAGATCGACGCCGTTCTCGACATGATCCGGTCGATCGCCGCCGAAGGCGTGACCATCGTCGTCATCGAGCACCTGATGAAGGTGGTGCGCGGCCTCTGCACACGGCTCGTCGTGCTGCATCAGGGCGCGCTGCTCGCCGACGGCCCGACCGACCAGGTCGCCCGCGACCCCGCCGTCATCGACGCCTATCTGGGCGCGCGCGGCGCCGCCATGCTGGAGACCGCCCGATGAGCGCTCTTTCCCACCGCGCCTCCGGCGCCGGCATGCTGGAGCCTTTCCGATGAGCGCTCTTTCCGTCGAAGGCCTCACCGCCGGCTATGGCGACGTCACGGTCCTGACCGACGTCTCCTTTTCGGTCGAGGCGCCCGGCATCACCGCGGTGATCGGCTCCAACGGCGCCGGCAAGACGACCCTGCTGCGGGCGCTGTCGGGCCTGATCCGCCCGACCGCCGGCGGCATCGCTCTCGCCGGCCAGAACCTTTCGGGCCTCGCCCCCGACGGCTTCGTGACCGCCGGCATCGCCCATGTCCCGGAAGGCCGGCGGCTGTTCGCCGGCATGACCGTCGAAGACAACCTGATGATGGGCGCCTTTTCGCGCCGGGTTCCGGCGGCCGAGCTGAAGCGCGATCTCGACGCGGTCTATGCGATCTTTCCGCGACTCGGCGAGCGGCGCCGGCAGGACGCGGTGTCGATGTCCGGCGGCGAGCAGCAGATGTGCGCCATCGGCCGCGGCCTGATGGCCAAGCCGAAGGTCATGCTGATCGACGAATTGTCGCTCGGCCTCGCCCCCGTGGCGGTCGACGTCCTGGTCGCCGCCTTGAAGAAGGTCGCCGACGACGGCCTCGGCCTGCTGGTCGTGGAACAGGATGTCGCGGTCGCCTTCGAACTCGCCAGCGCCGTGGTCGTGCTCGACCGCGGCCGCGTGACCCGCACCGGCCCGAGCGCCGCCATCGCGGCGGATCCGGCGGTTCGCGCCGCCTATCTCGGCGAAGCCTAGCGCTTCCCTCAACCCCCGGCCATTCCGGCAAAGCCGGAGCTTCCATCAGCCCTGGACAACCATCATGACGCAAGCGTCCTTCGAGGTCATCCGTTCACCTTTCGACGGCTCGCCGGTCGGCCAGATGCCGGTCGCCGGCGAGGCCGAAGTGGAAGCGGCCATGGCCGCCGCCGAGCGCGGCTACCAGGTCATGCGCCGCCTGCCCCGCTTCGCCCGCGCCGACATTCTCGACCGCGCGGCCGGCATTCTGCGCGCGCGCCGCGACGAGGTGGTGCGCACCATCGCGGCGGAAGCCGGCAAGCCGCTCTACGATGCGCGCGGCGAGGTCGCCCGCTCGCTGTTCAACCTGACCAATGCCGCCGCCGAGACGCGCCGTTTCGGCGGCCATGAAGTGCCGCTCGACATGGATGCCGGCGTCTTCGAATACCAGACGACGACCGCTGACGGCGCCAAGCTCGACCTCGCCAAGGCACCCGTCGAGACGCTCGCGGCGCTGCGCCGGCGCGTCGGCATCGCC
Source organism: Phreatobacter sp. AB_2022a (assembly GCF_026847585.1). Classification (NCBI taxonomy): domain Bacteria; kingdom Pseudomonadati; phylum Pseudomonadota; class Alphaproteobacteria; order Hyphomicrobiales; family Phreatobacteraceae; genus Phreatobacter; species Phreatobacter sp. AB_2022a. The sequence goes on along the minus strand of NZ_JAPSET010000004.1, from coordinate 108,531 downwards.
CGCCGCTTTCCGATCGGCCCGATCCTCGCCATCGCGCCGTTCAACTTCCCGCTGAACCTCGTCCTGCACAAGGTCGCCCCGGCGCTCGCCGTCGGCAATTCCGTGGTGCTGAAGCCCGCGCCGCAGACGCCGCTGACCTCGCTGCTGCTCGCCGACATCCTGCGCGAGGCCGGCCTGCCGGACGAGGCGCTGACCGTCGTGCACTGCCCGGTCCCGCTCGCCGAGCGGATGGTCAGGGACGAGCGCTTCGCCATGGTCACCTTCACCGGCTCGGCCAAGGTCGGCTGGCACATCAAGGCGATCGCAGGCCGCAAGAAGGTCGCGCTCGAGCTTGGCGGCAACGGCGCCGTCATCGTCTGCGCCGATGCCGACCTCGATCTCGCGGCGGCACGCTGCGTCCGCGGCGGCATGGTCTATGGCGGCCAGTACTGCATCGGCGTCCAGCGCATCCTGGTCGAGCGGCCGGTCCATGAGGCCTTCCTCGAACGGCTGCTCGCGCGAGTCGCCGCGCTCAAGGTCGGCAACCCGACGGAAGAAGGCGTCGATGTCGGCCCGGTCATCGACGAGGGCTCGGCCCGGCGCATCGAAAGCTGGATCCAGGAGGCGGCCGCGGCCGGCGCCAAGGTGCTGGCCGGCGGTGAGCGCGAACGCGCGGTGATCCGCCCCTGCGTGCTCACCGAGACGACGCCCGGCATGAAGGTCGAGGACGAGGAGATCTTCGGTCCGGTGGTGACGGTCAATCCGTTCGACCGGTTCGAGGATGCCGTCGCGCGCGCCAATTCGGGCAAGTACGGCCTGCAGGGCGGCCTCTTCACCGCCGATATCAGGCGCGCCTTCGGCGCCATCGAGGACTGGGACGTCGGCGGCCTGATGGTCAACGACGTGCCGATCTACCGGCTCGACAACATGCCTTTCGGCGGCTGGAAGCAGTCCGGCCTCGGCCGCGAAGGCACCGTCTACGCCATGGAAGAGATGACCGACATCAAGCATCTCGTCGTCAACTACGCCTGAGGCCGACGGCCGCGAGCGCTCGCGCGCCGGGCCGCCGTCGAGGCCCGCCGGCGTGCCGCGCCCTCCCCCTTTCCCATTGCTTGCAAGAGAGATTTGCCATGGCAGACGTGATCGACTTCGCCCCCGGCGGCTACCGCTTCATCAAGGGTGTGTCGCAATATTCCGCCGGCGTCGCGGCCCAGCCCGGCTTCCGGCTGGAGCGGGTGCGCTTCGCCCGGCCCGTGCCGCTGGCCGAAGGCTTCGACCGGATCGCCGCGATCATCAAGGCCGCCGGCCGCCCGCTGACCGCCTTTGCGGCCTGCGAGCTGCGCTCGCCGGCCCCCTTTACCGAACAGGGCTTCATCGACTTCAACGCCATCTACATCACGACCCTGAAGGAATGGGGCCTGTTCCGCGACGGCCTGAACCCGATCGCGCGCAGCAATGTCTGCCCGGAAGTGTTCCCGCCGGCCGAGCCGAGCTTCTACGCCTTCTCGTTCACGACGGCCGCGCCCGACGCGCCGCCCTCCTTCGTCGTCGCCGGCAGCGGCGAGGCTCCCGAAGGCCATGCCACCTATCACGACCATATCGTCAACCGCGGCGACGTCAGCCCCGAGGGCCTGCGCGGCAAGGCGCGTTTCGTGCTCGCGGAGATGGAGCGGCGCATGGCAGCGCTCGGCTTCACCTGGGCCGACGCCACCGCCGCTCAGCTCTACACCGTGCACGACGTCCATCCGTTCCTCGCCGACGAGATCGCCCGCCGCGGCGCGATGCGTGCCGGCCTCACCTGGCATTTCAACCGTCCGCCGGTGCAGGAGCTGGAATACGAGATGGATTGCCGCGGCCTCGCCATCGAACACGTGGCGTGATGTGTCGCGCGCCGCCCGGGAGAGTCCGGGCGGCGCGTTTGCCGGCAGCCCGCGGCGCAGGCCCGGCCGTGGATTTGAGCGCATGATCAGTCGGAGCGGATGCGCTGCGCCGAGGCCGGCCTGCAGGAAGCTTCGCCCCGAACCAACGGCCGCCTACCGCCGCTCGTCGGCGAGCCCCCGCAAGGTGCGCAGGAAGGCTTCCACCGCCAGCGGCAGCCGGCGGCCGCCGAGCACCAGAATGTCGATCGAGGCCGCCAGGACCGGATCGGCGAGCCGGACGGAGGCGAGCGCCCCGGCGGCGGCATCGGCCTGGCACGACAGGGCCGTGATCAGCGCCACGCCGTGGCCCGCCTTGGCGAAGCTGCGCAAGGCGTCGATGCTGTTGGTGACGAGCGCCGGGGCGGCGCGCAGCCGCTGAACCCGGCAGGTCTCGTCGACCAGGGCGCGGATGCCGAAACTCGTCACCGGCATGGCGACGGGATGGCTGAAGACGTCCTTCAGGGTCACCCGCTCCATGCGCGTCAGCGGATGGTCGATACGGCAGATCGCCCGCACCTCGTCGTCGAGCTGGAACAGGAACTCCACCTGCGGATCGGGCTTGGCGTTGAAGGCGATGCCGATGTCGGCCTCGCCCTTGCGCACGGCGCCGACGACATCGGCGGTGCCGGAGACGAGCAGCTCGAACTGGATGTCCGGATGGTCGCGGCGGAACCGGCCGATCGCGTCCATCAGGTAGTTGGAGACGAGCCCCTCGACCACCACCAGGCGCACGCCGCCGCGCTCCAGCCCGCGCAGCGCCGCAAGCTCCGACCGGGCGCGCTCGGCATCGAGCATGACGAGCTTGGCGTGCAGCGCGTAGATCTCGCCGGCATCGGTGAGGCGCATGCCACGGGTATGCCGCTCGAACAGCGGCATGCCGACCTGATGCTCGAGCTGCTGGATCTGTCGGCTGAGCGCCGAGGGCGCCACCCTGAGCTTGTCCGAGGCCTTGCGGATCGTGCCGAGCTGGGCGACCTCGTGAAAATAGCGCAACTGGGTGAAATCCATCCGGCCCCTCGCCTCCTGCCGCCCGACCTTCGCCGATCGGCGGCCGGCAAACTATCGCGCCCGGGATCGCGCACCAAATCCAGCCGGCACGGTCCTACCGGCGGGCAGCCTTGACCGCGTCGGCCTTGACTGCATTGGCCCTTTGCAAATCCTGGTCCAGAACCGCCCGGACGCCATTGACGACGAAGCTCAGCAGCGCATGCCGATGCGCATCGGCCCCGCTCGCGGGATCATCGGACAGCTTGTGCAGCCGCTCGCGCGCAATATCGGTGCAGGTCCCGAGAGCGAGCATCGTCGAGAATTCGTAGCAGTAGGCCAGCGCGCGCGCGCTGGCCATGGGCACGGCCTCCCCGAGCCAGATCATGCCTTGCCGCATCGTCGGCTCGGCGAAGTTGAAATAGAAGCGCTGCAGGTCGTTGTCCCCCGCCTCGCGTATCCGGCTGAGCAGGGCGACATAGTGGCGCCAGCCCGGATCTCCCGACAGCGCCAGATCGAAATAGGGCAGCGCGATCGCCCGCACGACGCCGTCGAGCGAAGGGCGGCCGTCCGTTCCTTCGGCGCAGGCATCGCGATAATAGCGCTCGCGTCCTTCCGCGACGACGACGAAGCGGCGCTGCAGGATCTGTTCGAGCAGGTTGCGCTTCGAGCCGAAATGATAGTTGAGCGTGCCCAGCGTATCGCCCGACTTGGCTGCGATCTCGCGGGTCGTCGTCGCGTCATATCCCTTTCGGGCGAACAGCTCTTCGGCCGCATCGAGCAGTTTGATACGGCTGTCACCCTTGATCGCAGCCAAGCCTCGATCTCCCTGGAAGGGCGCCGCCGCGCGGCGGCGCATCAGGTACACATACAGTCGCCCGGCCGGTCGCGTAAACGATGTGCGAGGGTTCAGCTCGCGTCGACCAGGATGAACGCGACGCGCGCCATCGCACTCGTCCGGTTTTCCCAGGCATGGTTGGTGCCGCGCTGGATCAGGATGTCGCCGGCACGAAGATCCGTCTCGGCCGCGTCCAGGATGGCCGTGATCTCGCCGTGCAGCACGATCGCATAGTCGACGGTGCGCGTGCGGTGCATGCCCGGGTGTTCGGAGCCGCTGGGACGCACCGCGTCGGCGAACAGGGTCTCGAGCGAGCTTGCCGCCTGCCGCCGGCGCTCGGCGGGATCGGCCGGCCGCGGCGGGAAATCGATGACCCGCAGCACGGTGCCGCCCGGCGGCGGCAGGACGCCGCGATGATCGAGGATCGTATCGGCGGCCTCGGCCGAGGCATCCGCGCCGAGCGTGCGCCAGATATTGTGGTTGCGGAACCCGGGGCGACGCTCGACGGTGAGCAGCGCCGGCGACTGCCCGTCATGCTCGATGATGGACCGGCCCTCGCCGTCATGGCCGGTGACGACGCGCCGCGTGAGCGGCAGCGGATCTGGCAGCATCGTTAAATCTCCCTTGTCAGTCGTACGAACGACTGACTATACCTGTTACCGCGCCGTGGCAAGTCCGGCGGCGCCAACGATCGCGGGAGGAACCATGACCAACGCTTCAGATCTGACACGTCCCGGCACGGCCCGGGCCGCCTTCGATGATGCTGCCCAGCCTCGCCCGGCCGTCGCGCTGACCGTGCTCGCGGCAAGCTTCACCGGCGTCGCGCTCGGCTACAGCTCCTCCTATTTCTATTCCTCGGGCCTGTTCATCCTGCCGATCGCGCAGGATCTCGGGCTCAGCCGCGGCGCCGCGACGCTCGGCCCGCTGGTCTGCTGGCTCACGGCGGCGGCCATTCTGCCCTTCTATGGCAGGCTGATGGACCGCGCCGGCGCCATCCCCATCGCCGTCCTGTCGCTCCTCGGCCTGGCCTCAGCCTATGTCCTGCTGGCGGCCGCGGCGCAGAATCTTCTGAGCTATCTCCTCTGTTCCGCGGCGGTCGCCATCCTCGGCGCGGGCTCGACCGCCCTGCCCTATAGTCGGCTGGTCTTCGTGACCTTCACGCAGCGCCGCGGCATGGCGCTCGGCGCCATGCTGACCGGGATCGGCACGGGAGCGGTCATCGTGCCCCTCGGCGTCGTGCCGATGATCCAGTCACTCGGCTGGAGAAGCACCTATCTCGCGATGGCCGCGGCCCTCGTCGCCGGAGCCGCGATCCTCGCAGGCCTGCTGGCGTCGGCCCGCGGGACGATCCTCGCGCGCGAGCAGGCGGAGCGTCAGGGCCTCGCGGGCCGGACCGCCGCGCGCGAGATCTGGCGGAGCCGCAGCTTCCTGCTGCTCGGCACCGCCTTCTTTGCGATGCCGCTCTGCGTGATCAGCATCGTCGTCCATTTCGTCCCGATGCTGACTGACGCGGGCCTGTCGCTGCCGGAAGCCGCCCGCCTTGCCTCGACGCTCGGCTTTGCCTCCATCTGCGGACGGCTCCTGACCGGTTTCCTGCTCGACAAGGTGGCGACCGAACGCCTGGCGCTGGCGCTGCTCGCCCTGGCGCTCTGCGGCATCGTCCTGCTGCTGGTCGCGATGCCGTCCATGGCACTGCTGGCCGCTCTCATCCTTGGCCTGGTGCTCGGCGCGGAAATGGACCTGCTCGCCTTCTTCGCCGCCCGCTTCTTCCCAGCCGACGCCTATGGAGCCGCCTATTCCGGCCTGTTCAGCGTCTTCCTCGTCGGCGGCGCGGTCGGCCCGGGCGCGGCCGGCTTCCTCTTCGACGCCAGCGGCTCATATGCCCTGCCCCTGCAGCTCGGCGGCCTGGCGCTCGCGATCTCGGCCGCAGCCATACTGGCGCTCGCCCGCGGCACACGGTGAGGCGCCGCAGCACGGTATTCTCCGACTTTCGCCACATCGGTCGTTCGAACGACTGATAACGCCGCCAGCAACGCAATCCGCGGCGTGCAGGACGGCCGGCGCAGCGCCGGCCCGGTCGTCGCCCATGAGGAGTATGAACGATGAGAAAGCTGATCAGGAACGCCTTCGTCGTCTCGGTCGACCCGTCCATCGGCAATGTCGAACGATGCGACATCCTGATCGAGGGCGACCGCATCGCGGCGGTCGCGCCCGGCATCGCGGCGGCGGACGCCGAGATCGTCGACGCCGAGGGCTTCATCGCCTCGCCCGGCTATGTCGACAGCCATCATCACCTCTGGCAGAGCGCGATCCGCGGCATCACCGCGGACTGGTCGCTGAACGACTACCTCGCCGGCATCCGCATGTTCATCGCCAGCCACTACACGGCCGACGACATCTATGCGGCCCAGCTCAACGGCGCGCTGCAGGCGCTCAACGCCGGCGTCACGACCACGGCCGACTACTGTCACAATCTCAATTCGCCCGATCATGTCGAGGAGGCGGTGCGCGGGGTCAGGGATTCGGGCGCCCGGATCGTCTGGTGCTACGGCTTCAACCGCCCGCCCTTGCCCGATCCGGGCTTTTCCAGCCTCGAGGATCGCTCGGCCTACCTGAAGCGCACCGCCGCGCGGCACTTCACGGGAACGGACGATCTCGTCACGCTCGGCGTATCCCCGGAGGAGGCCTGGTTCTGGCCCGACACCGGCTATGGCGGCCGGCAGTTTGCGCTGGCGCGGGAGCTGGGCGCCCGGATCTTCTGGCACGCCAATTCGACACGCGACATCCTGCGTGGCGTCTTTCGCAACGACGCCGGCCGCGCGGCGGCAGGCGGTCTTCTCGGTCCCGACGTCGTCCTCGTCCACATGACCCAGACCACGCCGGACGAATGGGATGCGGTCGCCGCCTGCGGCTGCCATGTGTCGATGACGCCGGAAACCGAGATGCAGATGAACATGGGCTGGCCCATCCTCGCCGAGGCGGAGGTGCGCGGCATGAATGTCGGCCTGGGCATCGACATCATCTCGAACAACAGCGTCGATCTGCGCTTTCAGCTGCGCTTCCTGCTGCAGGCCGAACGCTGGCGCCGGAGCACCGGCACGACCGGTGTGCTGTCGCCACATGTGGCCATCGATGCGGCGCGTGCTCTCCACTGGGGCACGCTGGGCGGCGCGCGGGCGCTCGGCCTCGACAACCGGATCGGTTCCCTGACGCCGGGCAAGCAGGCGGATCTGCTGCTGCATGATGCAAGGGGCATCATGATGGCCGGGTGGGACCGAAACCAGCCCGAAGGGGCGCTCATCCTCCAGTGCGGCGTCGACACGCTCGCGACGGTTCTGGTCGGCGGCCGTTTCGTCAAGCGCGACCATCGTCTGGTCGCGGACGAAAGCCGGGCCTGCCGCCTGCTGACCGAGGCCAATGCCCGGCTCCGTGCCCAGGCGGAGGCCGGCGGCGGCCTTGCCGCCGCGCTCGACAAGCACCTGTCGCGCTACGCCCGGAGCAACGACGCCGGCGCCGCCCTCGCAAGCTATTGAGCGGCGCGGCGCGAGCGGTGCGGCCAAGCGAAAAGACCAGAATCACCTTCATCTCCGGAGCCGGGACAATGATGCCCTCGCAGGAACGCATTCTCATCACCCACGTCGGCAGCCTGCCGCGCGCCGCCGAACTGTCGGATCTGCTGATCAGGAAGGAGGCGGGCGAAGCGATCGATCTCGGCCGTCTCGGACGCGTGAGCGCGGAGGCGGTCTCGCGTGTCGTAGCCAAGCAGATCGCGGCCGGCGTCGACATCGTCAATGACGGCGAGCAGCCGCGGGTCGGCTTCCAGACCTATGTCGCCGAGCGCATGCAGGGCTTCGGCGGCGCTTCGCACCGGCCGAGCCCGGCCGACTTCATCGCCTTTCCCGCCTTTGCCCGGCAGCTGGCCGGACGGTTTCCGCGGCGCTCCAAGGTCAGCAACGCGCCGCAGGCCATCGCCGCCGTCCGCTACGAGGACCTGACCGCCGCGCGCGAGGAATGCGCGCTGATGGCGGCGGCGCTCGGCGAACAGGACCGGCAGCCGGCCGGCGCCTTCATGACCGCCGCCTCGCCGGGCATCATCGCGACGACGATGCTGAACGCGCACTATGCCTCACACGAAGACTATGTCTTCGCCCTCGCCCGCGAGATGCGCAGGGAATACGAACTGATCCTGGCGGAAGGCTTCATCCTGCAGCTCGATGCGCCGGATCTTGCGATGGAACGCACCATGCTGTTCCAGGACAGGACCATTCCGGAATTCCTGGCCGTGGTGGAAACCCATGTCGCGGCGCTCAATGCCGCCATAGAGGGGCTGCCACGCGAGCGCATCCGGCTGCATTGCTGCTGGGGCAACTGGGAAGGACCGCATGTCCACGACGTGCCGCTCGGCGACGTGCTGCCCCTGCTCTACCAGGCCAAGGTCGGCGGCCTGAGCCTCGAATTCGCCAATCCGCGCCACCAGCATGAATATCAGGCGCTGAGGAGCGCACCCTTGCCGGCGGAGATGTATCTCCTGCCCGGCGTCATCGATTCCACGACGAACTATGTCGAGCACCCGGAAGTCGTCGCCAATCGCATCTGCGAGGCCGTGGCGGCCGTTGGCGATCGCGAACGGGTGGTGGCGAGCACGGATTGCGGCTTCGGAACGTTTGCCGGACACGAATTCGTGGCCGAGGACGTCGTCTGGGCCAAGCTCGCCAGTTGCCGCGCCGGTGCGGACATCGCGACGCGGCGGCTCTGGGGGCGGACGCCCGCGTGACGCGCGCTGGCGGGGGATGCCGGTCTCAGCTCCCGATCGACGCGCGGCGGCTGCGCCATGCCCCAGATCGTCGATCGGTTCGACCTGACCGCTGTGCCCGCGCTTGCGGTGGTGGCCGAAGCGCGCGCCGATGCGGTCAGTTGATGACCGCGTCGCGCCTCGCCGCCTCCCGCGCGAGGATCTCGCGGGCGGAATGGTCGGCGATCGGGACACGGAGGTCGGCCGAAATCTCGCCCGCGGCGATCAGCGCGTGGTAGCGGGCGCAGCAGACCCTGAGGAACGAGGTGAAATTGCCGAGGTCATGGTCGGCGTCCATCGCCTCGTGCCAGAGCCGGGTGATGAGTTGCGTGACGGTCATGCCGTCGCGCTGGCCGATCTCGGCCAGCGTGTCCCAGAAATGGTTCTCGATCCGGATCGAGGTGGCGACTCCGTCGATGCGCAAACTGTGCGTCCGGCTCTGCCATTGCGTGGCGGCGGCCTTGATGAAGAGCTCGCACATCGAGGGGCTCCCTTTCCGCTGCCGTCAGAGGATCGCCAGAAACTGCTTCAGCCAGGCCGGATGCGCGGGCCAGGCCGGGGCGGTCACCAGGTTGCCATCGGTGACCGCCTCTGTCACGGGAATGTCGGCGAAGGTGCCGCCCGAGGCCGTCACCTCGTAGGCGCAGGCCGGATAGGCCGAGCAGGTCCGCCCCTTCAGCACGCCGGCGGCCGCCAGCAGCTGGGCGCCGTGGCAGATCGCGGCGACAGGCTTGTTGGCGTCGAAGAAGTGGCGCACCTTCGCGATGACCGCCGGGTTCATCCTGAGATATTCCGGCGCGCGGCCGCCCGGGATGACCAGCGCGTCGTAGCCGGCGGGATCGGCGGCGTCGAAATCCGCGTTCAGCGTGAAATTGTGGCCCGGCTTTTCCGAATAGGTCTGGTCGCCCTCGAAGTCGTGGATCGCGGTCTTGACGCTGTCGCCGGCCGTCTTGCCAGGGCAGACCGCATCGACGCTGTGGCCGGTCGCCAACAGCGTCTGGAACGGCACCATGGTCTCGTAGTCCTCGGTGAAATCGCCCGTGATCATCAGGATCTTCGCCATCGCACATCCTCCCTCGCTGATGGTTGCGAGGAAGGCTAGGCGAGGACTGCCGGATGCGGGTGTTATTCCGATACTACGCGTGGCCTCGCCCGCCCGGACGCCGGCCGGCGCGGGCCGCCGCTCAGGCGCGGGCAAGGCTCTGCAGGCGCGCCTCGTCCAGCACGCGCACGGCGTCGGGCACGATCAGAATGACCTTGTCGCGGGCGAGCTTGGTCAGGGTCCGGCTCACCGTCTCGATGGTCAGGCCGAGAAAATCCGCGATGTCGATGCGCTGCATGGGCAGCTCGATGGTGACCGAGGCGCCCCTGACACGCGTCCAGCGTTCGCGCATGGCGACGAGGAAGGCGGCGATGCGCTCTTCAGCCGAGCGGCGCCCGATCAGCGTCATCTGCTCCTGGGCGATGACGAGTTCGTGGGTCGCGAATTCGTGCAGGCGCAGCAGGAAATGCGGTTTCTCGGTCACCAGCCGGTCGAAATCGGCGCGCGCGAAGCGGCAGAGCGTGACCTCGTCCACCGCATCGGCCGAAAAGCCGTAGCGGTTGTGCAGGGCGAGCCCGAGAAAGTCGCCGGGCATGGCGAAACCGATCACCTGGCGCCGGCCGTCGGACAGCATCTTGTAGAGCCGGACCATGCCCTTGGTGACGGAAAAGACCGACTGCGCCTCCTCGTCCTGGCGCACGAAGGTGGTCTTGGGCGCATGGCTCACCTGCCGCACGATGGCGTCGAGCTCGCGCAGCTCGTGCGGCGCCATGGCGGCGCACACGGCCAGCGACCGCACCTCGCACGTCTCGCAATAGCTGACCGCGCCGTGATGGGCGCACGCCTTGATCGTCAGCAGGTCTTCCACCGTGGCCGGCTCCCAGCAATCAGGTCCATTGCCGGTCGTCACCATGGCAGCGGAACGTCCGCACCTTAGGGCGCCGCGCTGTCGCGGTCCTTGATCCAGCGCAAGGACATTAGCAATTTCGCGCCGCATCGTCCCGTCCCACATTGGAGAAGCTTGGGACAACGCCTCGACATGTTCAGCGCCCGCATCATCCGCGCGGAAGAAGCCATGGCCGTCCTCGGACTGGTCAGGCTCTGCTACCCCGAGATCGAGCCCCAGGCCTGGCGGGCGCACCTCGCCCGGCTCGGCCGCGGCCGGGCGAGCCGGGCCGGCTGCGTCGTCGTCAGCGACCAGCGCGGCTATACCCATGCCGCCTGCCTCTACCGCATCCTGCCTGATCCCGGCGCCGGCCGGCGGCTGGAGATCTCCTATCTCGCCAAGGCCGACCTGCCGGCCAGCACCGCGACCGAGGTGCTGTTCGCCTTCGTCGACGAGCTGGCCCAGGCCCAGCGCTGCAAGGCGATCGTCGTGCACGACAGCCAGGCGCGCATCGCGCGCGATGCCCTGGCGACCTGGACCGATCTCGGCGACGATCTCGCCGCCCATCACTTCAGGCCAGGCGCCATCGGTTTCGAGAAGGCCGTAGCGCCGGCGCCCCTCGCCGGCTGACCCCCGGCCGGCGCATCGGCCCCCGCCATATCGCCGTCCTCGTCCATGATCGCGCGCCAGGCCGCGCCGTCGAGATCCTCATACTGGCCGTTGCCGAGCGCCCAGAGGAAGGCGGCGAGGCCGAGCAGGCCAAGACCGAGCGCGAGCGGCACCAGGAACACCAGGACATCCATCGTTTCAGTCTCCGTTGCGGCGACCCGGCGCGTCAGACGGCACGCCGGGCGCGCAGGGCATTGGCGGTGACCAGGATCGACGAGCCGGACATGGCGAGCGCGGCGATCAGCGGCGTGACGAAGCCGGCCATGGCGATCGGCACGGCAACGAGGTTGTAGAGCGCCGCAAGCCAGAGATTCTGGCCCATCAGCGCCCGCGCCCGGCGGGCGACCGCCAACGCGTTGGCAACCGGCGCCAGCCGATCGCCGAGGAAGACCGCATCCGCCGCGGCCTGAGTCAGCTGCACGGCCGTGACCGGCGACAGCGACACATGGGCGCTCGCCAGCGCCGGCGCGTCGTTGAGGCCGTCGCCAACCATCAGCACGCACCGCCCCGCCCGTTTCAGCCGATCGAGCCGCGTGATCTTGTCGGCCGGCTTCAAGCCGCCGGCGAAAGCCGCGACGCCGAGCGCCGCCGCGACGGCACGCACCGCCTCGGGCCGGTCGCCGGACAGGATCTCGACGGCAAGGCCCCGCTGCTGCAGCTGTGCCACCACGGCCCGGGCATCCGGGCGCAGGACCTGGCCCACGGCAAAGGCATGCCGCCCCTCGCCGTGGGAGAAAGCGATCACCGAGGCTTCCGGGTGGCGCGCCAGCACGGCTTCGGCCTCGCGCGCCGCACCGCAGAAGGCCGGGCTGCCGAGCCGGACCGTGTGGCCGTCGACGACGGCCATGACGCCCTGCCCCGACACTTCCTCGATCCCGTCGAGCGGCACGTCGGCACCGGTCGCGACCGCCAGCGCGCGGGCCAGGGGATGGCTGGAGCCGAGCGCCAGCCGGCCGGCCAGGGCCAGCGCCGCGTCCGGCACATGGCCGGCGTCGATCAGGCCGGCGGCCGGCAGCGTCAAGGTGCCGGTCTTGTCGAAGACCACCGTGTCGGCTTCGGCGAGCCGCTCCAGCGCATCGCCCGACTGAAGCAGCACATTGGCACGGAACAGCACGCCGGAGGCGACCACCTGCACGGCCGGGATCGCCAGGCCGAGCGCACAGGGGCAGGTGATGATCAGCACCGTGATCGCGATGATCAGCGCGGACTGCCAGGTCGCCCCGGCCGCGAGCCAGGCGATGAAGGTTGCGAGCGCCGCGACATGCACGACCGGCGAATAGAGCCGCGCCGCGCGGTCGGCCAGCCTCAGATAGCGCGAGCGTGCCTGCATCGCGCCGTCGACCAGCCGCGTCACCTCGTCGAGCAGGGTTCCCTTGGCGGCCGCCGAGACCCGGATCGTCAGGCCCCCGGCGCCGTTGAGCGTACCGGCATAGACGGCGGTGCCCGGGCCGACCGCCACCGCCAGGGTCTCGCCGGTGACGAGGCTCTGGTCGACCGTCGATCCGCCCTGGACGACGACGCCGTCGACGCCGATCCGCTCGCCCGGCCTGACCAGGACGAGGTCGCCCGGCAGGATCGCGGCAATCGGCACGTCCTGCAGCCGCCCGTCGATGAGCTTGACCGCCGTTTCGGCCTTGAGCGCCGCGATATGGCTCGCGACCGCATGGGCCTTGCGCCGCATCAGCGCTTCCAGGTAGCGGCCGGTCAGGAGGAAGAACAGCAGCATGACCGCGCTGTCGAAATAGGCGTGGCTTGCATGCCTCCAGGTTTCCGCCAGCGACATGCCGACCGCCAGGAGCACGCCGAGCGAAATCGGCACGTCCATGTTGAGCTGGCGGGCCTTGAGCGCGGCCAGCGCCGAGCGGAAGAACGGCCGGCCGGAATAGGCGACCGCCGGCACGGCGATCAGCGCGGAGAGCCAGTGGAAGAAGTCGCGCTGCTCCGGTGTGATGTCGGTGACATTGCCCGACCATACCGACACCGAGAGCAGCATGATGTTCATCATCGCGAAGCCGGCGACGCCGAGGCAGCGCAGCAGGAGCCGCGTCTCCCGCAGCTCCGCGCCCTCGGCGAGCCGCGGGTCGAACGGATAGGCACGGAAGCCGAGCCGGGCGAGGAGGCCGACGATCCGTGCCGGTCCGAGCATGGCCTCCTGCCATTCCACCGTCAGGCGCCGCTGGGTGAGATTGACGCGCGCGCCGACAATGCCCGGCTCGCACAGCAATCCGGACTCGATGATCGGCATGCAGGCGGCGCAGGTGATGCCGTCCACCGCGAGATCGATGCGCGCGCGGCCATCGGCCAGGGGCTGGACGAACAGCGAAAGGTCGGTTTCGCCGGCTCCGGCATCCCGGGCGCCCGGCACCGCAGCGGCGCCGGACCGGCCGCGCGCCTCGGCAACGGACAGAACCATGCTCATGGCAGGATCACCCGGTCGCGCGAGCGGAAGACCAGCCGGCCTCCGTCACGCGCCTCGATGACGAGATCGTAGGCGCCGCGCGCGACATCCGCGGCTGTGCCGGCAAGACGGCCCTCCCCGGCCGCGGCCAGGACGAAGGACCGGTCGGCGCGCGGCTCCAGCGGCCGCACGAGCCTCGCCGCGACGTCGGAGGCCGCCAGGGGCCGTCCGCCGGCATCGCGCAGGGTCAGGTCGAGCCGCGCCTCGCCGTCGGCCGCGCGCTCGACATGGGCACCGGCACGGGTGCCGCCGGCCGCGCGCATGCGGGCGGCGGCAAGCTCGGCGTTGAAGCGCTGGCTCGAGCGGTAGGCGCTGTCGGTGACCGTGCCAGGCAGTGTGTCGACGGCCAGCGCGATCATCACCGCATTGACGGAAGCGATCACCGTGAAGAAGCCGACCATCATGGCGAGCACGGCCCGGCCGGTCAGCGGCCGCCCTCGCCTCGCCTGCGCGTCCTGCATCATCGCCAAAGCTCCATCCGAAGGTCAGCGGGAAACGAAATGGTCCTGGCCGACGGCGACGTCGCCGGTGCCGAGTTCGGTCAGGCGGAACGCCATCGGGGTCGACGCCGCAAGCGCCGCGCCGGCCGGCACGGTGACGTGCACCACGAAGTCGCGGGTCTGGTCCGGCCCGACCTCCAGCAGCGGCCAGGGGCCGTCGCTCGGCAGGCTGCCGACGGCGCCGACACGGGTCGCCATCGGCAGATCGTCGACCGCCAGCAGGAACAGCCGGGCCTGAGAGCGCTTGTTGAGCACGCGGATCGTATAGGCGTTGCGCACGGCGCCGTCCGAAAGCCGCACGAACATCGGGTTGCGCTCGTGGATCACCGAAATATCCGTGAACGAGCGGTTCCAGAGGCCGTAGAGCATGACGAGGCCGACCACCGCGATGAGCACGGCATAGAGCACCGTGCGGACGCGGACGATCGGATAGATCTCCTCGAGCCCGGCCGCCCGGCGCTCGATATTGACGTCGTTGTCATAGGCGATCAGGCCTTGCGGCCGGCCGACCTTGGTCATCACCGAATTGCAGGCGTCGATGCACAGCCCGCACTGGATGCAGCCCATCTGTGAGCCCGCGCGAATGTCGACGCCGGTCGGGCAGACCACGACGCATTGCCGGCAATCGACGCAGTCACCCGCCGGCTCGCCCGCGGCGGCGGCCCGCACGGCGGCCTTCACGGACATCCGCGGTTCGCCCCGGTCGCGGCGATAGGTGACGTTCAGCGCATACTCGTCGGTCAGCGCCGCCTGGATGCGCGGCCAGGGGCACATGTAGAGGCAGACCTGCTCGCGCATGAGCCCGGCGAGCGCATAGGTCGTGAAGGTCAGGACCGCGATCGAGGCATAGGCGACGGCCGGAGCCTGGAAGGTCGCGAGCTCCCTGACCAGCGTCGGCGCGTCGGCGAAATAGAGCACCCAGGCGCCGCCGGTCCACCAGGCGATGACCAGCCAGAGCGCGTGCTTGGCCACCTTGCGCAGGAAGCGTTCCGCGGTCATCGGCCCCTTGTCGGCCAGCATTCGCTCGCGCCGGTCGCCTTCCAGCCAGCGCTCCACGGTCATGAACAGGTCGGTCCAGACCGTCTGCGGACAGAGATAGCCGCACCAGACCCGGCCGGCGATGGCGTTCATCAGGAACAGCACCAGCGCGGCCAGCACCAAAAGGCCGGTGACATAGTAGATTTCCTGCGGCCAGATCTCGATGAAGAAGAAATAGAACCGGTTGTTGGCGAGATCGACGAGCACCGCCTGGTTCGGCAGGTTGGGGCCGCGATACCAGCGCACGAACGGCAGGAAATAATAGATGCCGAGGCAGCCGAACAGGATCGCCCATTTGATCGTGCGCAGGCGCCCCGCGACGCTCTGCTGATAGATCTCGGGCCGGGCGGCATAGAGCTCGTCGTCGTCAGGGCTCGGGCCCGGCTGGCCGGGGACGGTGGGGTTGCGCGCGCCCCGCATGGCAGGATCCTGGTCACACGCGCCGCGACGGCGCCGATGTCCCGCACCATCGGCAATCCCCGGGCGATCGGCTTTGACCTGGGTCAAGCGACCCGCAAAAAAGGGCGCGCGCCGGCCAGCCGGCGCGCGCGAGTGTCCCCCGAACGCTCTTGCTTCTTATTGGCCCCCTCCGAGGGAATGAACGTAGACCGTCAGCGCCTTCACCGTCGTCGCGTCGAGCCGCCCGGCCCAGCCGGGCATGACGCCGCCGCGGCCGAGCGTGATGGTCTCGATCAGGGTCTTCTCGTCGCCGCCGTAGAGCCAGAGCGGCGCGGCGAGATTGGGCGCGCCGAGCTCGCGATTGCCGCGACCGTTTTCGCCGTGGCAGGCGGCGCAGTTGGCGGCGAAAAGCGCACGCCCCTTGTCGAGGTCGACGCCCGGCCTGGGGGCAAGGCCGGACAGCGCCCTGACGGCATTCGCGACCGCGACGATCTCGTCGGCCTTCAGCATGCCGTTCGCCCCGCCGAAGGCCGGCATGGCGCCCTGGCGCGAGCGATCATCGCCGGTGCGGATGCCATGGCTGATGGTCTGGCTGATATCCTCCAGCGTGCCGCCCCAGAGCCAGGCGTCGTCGCGCAGATTCGGATAGCCGCGCGAGCCGGTTGCCGCGAGGCCGTGGCACGGCGCGCAATTGTCGCCGAAAGCGGCCTTGCCCTGGGCGAGCGCGAAGGTCAGCAGAACCGGATCCCGCGCGATCTCGCCGAGCGGCGTCGCGGCCAGCGCAGCGCTGCGCGTCGAGCGCAGTTGGCGCAGCGCGCCGAGCTCGGCCTCCACGTCCTGGCGCGAGGCATAGCCGAACAGGCCCCTGGTATGGCTCGATATCAGCGGCCAGGCCGGATAGACGACCCAATAGGCGACGGACCAGGCGATGGTCGCGTAGAAGACATAGAGCCACCAGCGCGGCAGCGGCGAATTGAGCTCCTTGATGCCGTCCCATTCGTGGCCGGTGGTGGTGCGGCCGCTGACCGGGTCGAATTCGCCCTTGCTGTGGTCGGTCATGATCAGTCCTCGCTGAGCGGCATGCGCGCGGCGGCATCGAAGCGGGTGCGGTTGCTCGGCCAGAAGGCGTAGACCGCGACGGCGAGAAACATGCCGACGAAATAGAGAAGGCCGGCGGTCTGGGCGAAGGTCGCAAGCAGGGAATAGGCGTGCATGGATATCTCCGGCGGCTCAGCGGATGTTGGCGCTGGCGTCGTAGCTCTTGAAGTCGACCATGGTGCCGAGCACCTGGAGATAGGCGATCAGCGCGTCCATCTCGGTGACCACGCCGCCCGTGCCGCCGCCGAAATTGCGGACCGCCGCGCCCGGATAGCGTTGCTGGAACGCCAGCAGGTCCGGGCTGTCGGGGTTGGCCTGGCTGCGCAGGTCCGCCGCCGCCGCCGCGACCTGTTCGGCGCTGTAGGGCACGCCGGTTGCGCGGTTGGTGGCGAGATGCGCGGCATGGGCGGCGACGTCGAGCGGCGCCGCGGCGAGGAAGGCGTAGCCCGGCATGATCGACTGCGGCACGATCGACCGCGGCTCGCGCAGATGCGCGACGTGCCATTCGTCGGAATATTTGCCGCCGACGCGGGCAAGATCCGGGCCGGTGCGCTTCGAGCCCCACTGGAACGGCTTGTCGAACATGCTTTCGGCGGCCAGCGAATAGTGGCCGTAGCGCTCGACCTCGTCGCGCAGCGGCCGGATCATCTGGCTGTGGCAGTTGTAGCAGCCCTCGCGGACATAGATGGCGCGGCCGGCGAGCTCCAGCGGCGTGTAGGGCCTCACCCCCTCGACCCGCTCGATCGTGCTGCGCAGGTAGAAGAGCGGCGCGATCTCGACGAGGCCGCCGATGGCGACGACCACGACGATGCCGAGGGTGAGGATGATCGAGTTCTTCTCGAAGATGGCGTGCTTGTTCCAGAGAGACATGTCCGATCGCCTCATTCGGCCGGGACCAGGGCGCCGCGGGGCTCGGCCGCCTCGGCCTCCCCCTGGCGCACGGTCATGATCAGGTTGTAGGCCATGATCAGCGCGCCGATGACGAACAGGGCGCCGCCGAGAGCACGGATCACGTAGTAGGGATGCATGGCGTCGACGGTCTCGATGAACGAATATTCGAGGAAGCCGAGCGCGGTATAGGCGCGCCACATCAGGCCCTGCATGATGCCCGCGACCCACATGGCCGAGATGTAGAAGACGATGCCGATGGTCGAGATCCAGAAGTGCCAGTCGACCAGGCGCAGCGAATAGAGCCGGCGGTTCCACAGCCAGGGAACCAGGCAGTAGATGGCGCCGAAGGAGACGTAGGCGACCCAGCCGAGCGCGCCCGAATGGACGTGGCCGATGGTCCAGTCAGTATAGTGCGAGAGGGAATTGACCGCCTTGATCGACATCAGCGGGCCCTCGAAGGTCGACATGCCGTAGAAGGCGAGCGAGACGACCATGAGGCGCAGAACCGGGTCGGTGCGCAGCTTGTCCCAGGCCCCGGACAGGGTCATGAGCCCGTTGATCATGCCGCCCCATGAGGGCATCCACAGCATCACCGAGAAGGTCATGCCCAGCGTCTGCGCCCAGTCGGGCAGCGCCGTATAGTGCAGGTGGTGCGGCCCGGCCCAGATGTAGAGGAAGATCAGCGCCCAGAAATGGACGATCGACAGGCGGTAGGAATAGATCGGCCGCTCGGCGCGCTTGGGGATGAAGTAGTACATGATCGCCAGGAAGCCGGCGGTCAGGAAGAAGCCCACGGCATTGTGGCCGTACCACCACTGGAACATCGCGTCCTGCACGCCCGACCAGACGATGTAGCTCTTCGGCGAGAACAGCGAGACCGGCACGGCGGCATTGTTGCCGAGATGCAGGACGGCGATGGTGACGATGAAGGCGAGATAGAACCAGTTGGCGACGAAGATATGCGGCTCCCGCCGCTTCCAGATCGTCGCGAGGAAGACCATGAGATAGGTCACCCAGACGACGGTCAGGAACAGGTCGGCATACCATTCCGGCTCCGCATATTCCTTGCCCTGGGTGATGCCGAGCAGATAGCCGGTGCCGGCGATGACGATGAACAGGTTGTAGCCGAGCACCACGAACCAGGGTGCGAGATCCCCGGCGAGGCGCGCCCGGCACGTCTTCTGCACGACGTAGAAGGACGAGCCGATCAGCACGTTGCCGCCGAATGCGAAGATCACCGCCGAGGTGTGCAGCGGCCGCATCCGGCCGAAATTGGTCCAGGGCAGGTCGAAATTGAGTGAGGGCCAGGCGAGCTGCGAGGCGATGAGCAGGCCGACGCTGAAGCCGGCTATGCCCCAGAACACCGAGGCCGCGACGGCGAACTTGACCGGACCGAACGCATAGTTGGGCCGTCCGTCGATCGTCTCGGGGATCACCGCCGGCCGGTCGAGATAGCGGTTGCCGACGGCGATGACCGCGGCGACCGAGGCGGCGGCGAACAGCAGCGCATGGAAGGCATAGCCGCCCTCCGTGGCCTTGCTGGCGACGGTGATGGACAGAAGCGCCATCGCCGCGAAGCCGGCGAGCGCGAAAGCCTCGCCGACGGTCATCTGCTTGTGCGGTATCGCCTGCCCCATGGTTCGCCTCTGCCGGAAATGTCGCGGCGCGCGGCGGCCTTCCGCCCGCTCCCGGCGCGACCATTCCCGGCGAGGCACCGGCCGACATTGATGCAAATCAATGGCGCGGCGGGCTTCGGCCACGCCGCCGGGCGATTTGATCCGGATCAAGGACGGCGGCGGCGCGCCGGCGCCTTGTTGGCGGCATGGCGGCCCGGCGGTTCGGGATCACCCGCCCATTCCAGGCCTTGCCATGCCCGGCAGATTGCAAGCCCCGCCCCCGCCGCTGGTCGCCCTCGCCGGCCGCCCGGTGCCCCGCTACACCTCCTACCCGACCGCGCCGCATTTCCATGCCGGCGTCGACCAGGCGACCTATCGCCGCTGGCTGGGCGAACTCTCGCCCTGCGCCAGCCTGTCGCTCTATCTGCACGTGCCTTTCTGCGCCGCCATGTGCGCCTATTGCGGATGCCACACCAAGGTGACGCGGCGCGAGCAGCCGATCGAGCAGTATCGCGACCGGCTGATCCGCGAGATCCACCTGGTCGCCGCAGCGACCGTCGCTCGCCGGGTGACGCATCTGCACTGGGGCGGCGGCACCCCGACCATGCTCGGCGCCGAGGGTCTTGCCGCCATCGTCGAGCGGCTGTCGCTGTGCTTCGACCTGCAGCCGGCCCTCGACCATGCCATCGAGCTCGACCCCCGCCGGGTCACGCCGGGGCTTGCCGGCGATCTCGCCCGGATCGGCGTCACCCGGGCCAGCCTCGGCGTCCAGGACCTCAACCCGCATGTCCAGGCGGCGATCGGCCGGATCCAGCCGGTCGAAACCGTGGCCGCGGCGGTCGTGGCACTGCGCGATGCCGGCCTGCGCGACATCAGCTTCGACCTCATGTACGGCCTGCCCGGGCAGACCGTCGGCGATGTCGAACGGTCGACCGCCGCTGCGCTGCGGCTGAAGCCCGACCGGATCGCCCTGTTCGGCTACGCCCATGTGCCCTGGCTGAAGCGGCACCAGCGGCTGATCGACGAGGCCGCCCTGCCCCGGCCGGTCGACCGGCTCGGCCAGGAGGCCGCGGCGCGGACCGCCATCATCGCCGCCGGCTACGAGGCGATCGGCCTCGACCATTTCGCGCGGCCCGGCAACGCCATGGCGGCGGCCGCGCGCGCCGGCCGCCTCAGGCGCAACTTCCAGGGCTATACGACCGATCGCGCCGATGCCCTGATCGGGCTCGGCGCCTCGGCCATCGGGCGACTGCCGCAGGGCTTCGTTCAGAACGCGCCGGATCTCGCCGGCTATGCCCGCGCCGTCGACGGCAGGACCTTCGCCACGACCCGCGGGCTGCGCCTCACGCCCGAGGACCGGCTGCGCGGCGCCGTCATCGAACGACTGATGTGCGATCTCGGCGCCGATCTCGACCAGGCGGCCGGCCGGTTCGCCGCCGACCCGCGCCCGCTCCACGCCGACGCCGCGGCGCTCGCGCCGCTGGCGCAGCACGGCGTCGTGCGGTTCGACGGCCGGCGCGTCACCGTTCCGGAGGCCGGCCGGCCCTATCTGCGTCTCGTCGCCTCGGCCTTCGACAGCCATCTCGGCCGCGCCGGGCGCCATTCGCGCGCCGTCTGACCGGAGCGGCCGCCGCCATGACCGCCTCGGGACTGCCGCTGCTTGTCGGCCTCATGATGGGGCTGGCGGCAAGTCTGCACTGCGCCGGCATGTGCGGCTCCATCGCCTCGGCGCTGATGCTCGCCACCACGCCGCGTGACGCCGCGGCGGACCGGACGCGCAGCCTGCTCCTCGCCCAGGCCGGCCGGGTCGCCGCCTATGCGCTCGCCGGCGGCATTCTCGGCGCCTCCGGTTCGGGCCTTGCCGGCCTGTTCGACCAGGCCGCGGCGCACCGGCTGCTGCGCTGGGCCGCTGCGGCGACCGTCGGCTGGATCGGCCTGTCCACCGCCGGCCTCCTGCCGCCGCTCGCCGCGCTCGATCGCTTCGCCCTGCCGATCGGCCGGCGCATCGCCGCCCTGCCCGCCGGCGCCGCCGGCCTGCCGGCGCTGGTGACCGGCATCGCCTGGGGTTTCATGCCCTGCGCCATGGTCTATGGCGCGCTGTTCACGGCCCTGCTCACCGGCTCCGGCGCCGGCGGCGGCGCCCTGATGCTCGGTTTCGGCCTCGGCACCCTGCCCGCCGTGATCGGCACCTCCTTGGCGCTCGACAGGCTGCGCCTGGCCGCCCGCGCGCCGGCTGCCCGCCGCGCCATCGGCCTCGCCATCGCCGCCTATGCCGGCCTGTCGCTCTGGGTCGGGCCGGAAACCGGCATTCTCTGCCTGCCGGGTTCCTGAGCCCCCGCGACGCCCCCTATCCGAGCAGCGCCTCGCCGTAATGAAACAGCGCCGGCGTGCCCCCGGTATGCAGGAACAGCACGGAGCTGCCGCGCCGGATGACACCCGCCTCGACCGAGCCGATGAGCCCGGCAAAACCCTTGGCCGTATAGACGGGATCGAGCAGCAGGCCCTCCGCCCGGGCGGCATGCCGGATCGCGGCATTGCCCGCTTCGCTCATGATCGCGTAGCCGGGACCGACATAGTTCTCGTCGACGATGATCTCGGCGGGCTGCCAGCGCCGGTCGATGCCGACGAGCGCGGCCACCGCATTGGCGAGCCTGGCGACACGCTCCGCGAAAGGCACCGGGCTGATGCTGACCGGGATCCCGACGATCCGGGTTTGCGGCCAGGCCAGCGCGCAGCCGGCGACGAGGCCGGCAAGCGTGCCGCCGGAGCCGACCGGCACGACCAGCACGTCGGGCGCAGGCCGCCCGGCCGCGCGGTACTGCTCGGCCAGTTCGCGGGCGCAGGCGACATAGCCCGCCGCGCCGAGGGCATTGGAGCCGCCGACCGGAATGACGTAGGGGGTCTCGCCGCGCGCCTCCGCCGCGGCGCCGAGGGCCTGCATGCGCGCCTCGTGCTCGGCCGGAAAGCGGGCCGCGTCGAGATAGTCAATCTCCGCGCCGAACAGATGGTCGAGCAGGAGGTTGCCTTGCGCCGCCGGCGGCCTCTCGCCGCGCAGCACCAGGACCGGCGTCATGCCGCAGCGGCGCGCCGCCGCCGCGGTGATGCGCGCATGGTTCGATTGCAGGCCGCCGGCGGTGAGCACGACGCTCGCTCCCTTCGCCCTGGCATCGGCCATCAGGAATTCGAGCTTGCGCACCTTGTTGCCGCCGCCACCAAAGCCGGTGAAATCGTCGCGCTTGGCGCTGAGATCGATGCCGAGCTCGGCGCCGAGCCGCGCCAGCGGCTCGACCGGGGTCGGCGCGGCGCCGAGCGGCAGGCGGGGCAGATGGTCGAGTGTCATGCGCATGTGTCCGGATGGTCAGGCCTCGGCGGCGGCCGGCTGCATTCGGCCGATCTCATGGAAGCGGCGGCACCGGACGAAATGGCCCGCCGCAACCTCGTCGAGATCGGGGATCGGCGGCACGCGGCAGGCATCCCGCGCCTCCGGGCAGCGCGGATGGAAGCTGCAGCCGGCGGGCGGATCGAGCGGATTGGGGATCTCGCCGGAAATCCTGGTGCCGCGGCTCAGCTTGAACGGGTCCGGGATCGCGGCGATCAGCGCCCGCGTATAGGGATGGCCGGGCCTGGCGAAGATCTCCTCCCAGGGTCCGCTCTCGACGATCCGGCCGAGATACATGACCGCGACCCGGTCGCTCATATGCTCCACCACGCCGAGATCGTGGCTGATCATGATGTAGGAGAGGCCGAGCGTCGCCTTCAGCTCGAGCAGCAGGTTGATGATCTGCGCCCGGATCGACACGTCGAGCGCCGAGACCGGCTCGTCCAGGATGACGATCTTCGGCTCCAGGATCAGGGCGCGGGCAATACCGATGCGCTGGCGCTGGCCGCCGGAAAATTCGTGCGGATAGCGCTCCGCGGCATCGGCTCGCAGTCCGACGCGCGCGAGCATGGCCTCGACCCGCCCGTCGATCTCGGAAGCCGCGCTGATGCCGTGCAGCCGCAGCGGATCGGCCAGCGTCTTGCGCACGGTCTGGCGCGGATTGAGCGAGGAATAGGGATCCTGGAACACCATCTGGGCGACCCGCGCCCGCGCCTTGCGGTCGATGGCGGCGCTGCCGACCTCGGTGCCGTCGACCACGATGCGGCCGCGAGTCGGCGGCTGCAGGCCGAGCATGGCAAGCGCGAGCGTCGACTTGCCGCAGCCGGACTCGCCGACGAGGCCAAGGCACTCGCCGCGCTTCAGTTCGAGGTCGACGCCGTTGACCGCATGGACCACACGCCGCGGCCCGCCCAGCAGCCCGCCGCCGAGCGGGAAATGCACGGCGAGGTCTTCCACCTTGAGGATGACGGACTCAGGCATGATGGTGGCACCTCACGAGGCCGCCGCCGTCGAGCGGCGTCGCATCCGGATCCTGCCGCTCGCAGATGTCGGTCCGGGCGCCGCAGCGCGGATTGAACCGGCAGCCGGCCGGAAAGGCGGTGACCGGCGGCACGACGCCGGCAATTTCGTTGAGCTTCTTCTGCCCGTGCCGTCCGCGCGCGCCGAGCAGCGGCAGCGAGGCGACGAGGCCGCCCGTATAGGGATGGCTCGGGCTCTTGAACACGTCGGCCGCCGCGCGCTCCTCGACGAGGCGGCCGGCATACATGACGCCGACCCTCCGGCACATGTTGGCGATCAGCCCGAGATCGTGGCTGATCATCAGGACGGCGGTCCCCTTCGCCGCCGACAGTTCGCGGATGAGGTCGAGGATCTCCGCCTGCACGGTCACGTCGAGAGCGGTCGTCGGCTCGTCGGCGAGCAGGAGATCCGGCCCGCAGGCGAGCGCGATGGCGATCATCACGCGCTGGCGCATGCCGCCAGAGAGCTGGTGCGGATAGTCCTTCACCCGCCGCTCGGGCGCCGGCACCTTGACGCTGGCGAGCGCCTCGACGGCCTGGCGCCGGGCGTCGCTCCAGGATGCGCCGCGGTGCAGCACGAACATTTCGGCGATCTGCCGGCCGACGGGCTGCAGCGGATTGAGCGCCGTCATCGGTTCCTGGAAGATCATCGAGATGCGGTCGCCGCGCAGCTTGCGCAGTTCCGAGGGACCGAGGCCCTGGATCTCGCGCCCCTCGAAGCGGATGGTGCCGCCGCCGATGCTGAGCGGCGGCTTCAGCAGCCCCATCAGCGCGAGCGTCGTGATGCTCTTGCCGCAGCCGGATTCGCCGACCAGCCCATAGGTCTCGCCGCGCCGGATGCTGAAGGAGACGTCCTCGACCGCCGCGAAGCGGCGCTCGCCGACGGAAAGGTCGATCCTCAGGTTCTCGACCTCGAGAAGCGGCTGATCGGTCATGACCGTCGGCTCCGCGACTGCGGGTCGAGAATATCGCGCAATCCGTCGCCGAGCAGGTTGAGGCCGAGCACGGTGACGAAGATGGCAAGGCCCGGGAAGACCGAGATCCAGGGCGCGGTGGAGATCTGCTCGCGGGCGTCGGAGAGCATGCTGCCCCAGCTCGGGAACGGCGGGCGGATGCCGAGGCCGAGGAAGGACAGGGTCGCCTCCGCCAGCACCGCGCCGCCGATGCCGAGCGTGCCGATGACGATGATCGGGCCGAGCATGTTGGGCAGGAGCTGGGTCAGCATGATCCGGATGTCGCTGTAGCCGAGCGTCTTCGCCGCCTGGACATAGCCCTGGCTTTTCAGCGACAGCGCCGAGGCGCGCGCCAGGCGGCAGGTGAACGACCAGTTGGTGAGGCCGAGCGCGATGAGGAGACTGGTGAGGCCGGGACTGAGCACGGCCATGATCGCCAGCGCGAAGATCAGCGAGGGGATCGACAGCATCATATTGGTGAGGCCAGAGACGAAATCGTCCCACCAGCCGCCCCAGTAGCCGGCGGACAGGCCGAGCGCGACGCCGATCACCGTGTTGATGAGCTGCGAGATGATGCCGACGGTGAGCGAGATGCGCGCGCCGTAGAGCACGCGGCTGTAGATGTCGCGCCCCTGGGCATCGGTGCCGAACCAGAATTCGGCGCCCGGCGGCAGCTCGGCATTCATCAGGTTGGCGTCCAGCACCGGGTCGGAATGGGCGAGCCAGGGCGCGAACACCCCGGCCACCACCACGACCGCGAGCGAGATGCCGCCGATGACGAGACTGGCATTGAGCTTCATGGGCGCGCCCTCAGGTATATTTGATGCGCGGATCGACGATGGCGCAGAGCACGTCGACCAGCGTGTTGATGACGAGGAACAGCAGCACGATGAACAGGATCGCGCCCTGCACCACCGGAATGTCGCGCAGGGTGACGCTGTCGACCAGCAGCGAGCCGAGGCCCGGCCAGGCGAACAGCTTCTCGACCACCACGGCCTGGCCGATCACCGTGCCGAACTGCAGGCCGATCGTGGTGAGCACGATGACCAGCGCATTGCGTGCGAGATGCCAGCGCACCACCCGGCTTTCGCTCATGCCCTTGGAGCGGGCGGTGCGGACGAAGTCGGCATTCATGATGTCGAGCACCGCGGCGCGGGTGGTGCGCGCGAGCAGCGCCATCGGCGCGACGCCGAGCGTCACCGCCGGCAGGATCAGGTGGCTTAAGCCCCCGTTGCCGTAGCCGAAGCTCGGCAGCCAGCCGAGCTGCAGCGCGAAGAGATACATGAGCAGCAGGCCGAGCCAGAATTTCGGCAGCGACAGTCCCGAGACGGCACCGACCATGGACAATGTGTCGAGCAGGCTGCCGGGTTTCAGCGCCGCGATGAAACCGAGCGCGACGCCGAAGACGATGGCGAAGACCATGGCCGCGAAGGTGAGCTGGGCGGTCGGCCAGAGCCGGGCCATCAGCATGGAGCCGACCGACTGGCGGGTGCGGAACGAGGTGCCGAGATCGAGCTGGGCGAGCTTCAGGACATAGTTGCCGAACCGGACATGAACCGGGTCGGAGAGGCCGAGCTCCTTGTTCATGCGCTCCATCACGGCCGGGTCGATGACGGTGCGGCCGTCGTCGCCGAGGCTGGAGGCGAAGGTGCCGGGAATGACGCTGAACAGGATGAAGATGAGGGCTGCGACGGCCAGGATGATGGGTACGGCCTGAACGAGGCGGCGCACGACGAAACGGATCATGGAGGGCTCCGGCCAGACGCTCCGGCAAGGCTCAGGCAAGGCCCGGAACGCGCGACGTGACGGTCGGATCGATCGTGGACGGGCCCGCCCCCAGGGAGGTGCGGGCCCGGTGCGCGCCTATTTGGCGGGCGAGGTCTCGTCGATCCAGATGTCCTCGTAGTTCTGGACGGCAAGCTCCGTGGCGTTCGGCTGCAGCCCGTGCACCCAGGGCTGATAGGCCATCACCGCCTTGTTGTAGTTGAAGAACCAGAACGGCAGCTCCTCGTAGAGGATGGCGTTGGCGCGGCGCAGGAGATCGAGGCGCTTGGCCTGGTCGTCGGTGCGGCCGGCCTCGTCCAGCAGCCGGTCGAAATCGGCGTTGCGGAACAGCGCGTAATTGCAGGCCGATTGCGGCGTCGCCGAATGGAAGCAGCGCAGCGCGGTGGCCGGATCCGGCCCCGACTGCATGGAGTACATGAAGGCCTGGTACTGGCCGTTGCGCAGCACCTCGGCGAGCACGGTGGATTCGACCGGCTTGATCGTCGCGCGGATGCCGACGCGCTGCAGCATCGGGATGATCGCCTCGACCACCACGATGCCCCAGCTCTCGTTCGCCGTGGCGGTGAACTCGAATTCGAAGCCGTTGGGATAACCCGCCTCGGCGAGCAGCTGGCGCGCCTTGGCGGGATCATGCGCATAGGGCCTCAGCGCGTTGTCGTAGGCCGGCGAGGAGATCGGCAGCCAGCTCGTCGCGCGGAACGCCTTCTCGCGCAGGAGGCGCTTGATGATGAGATCGGCATCGATGGCATAGGCGATCGCCTGGCGCACGCGCCGGTCGGAAAACGGCTTGAAGGTGGGGTTCATGCCGATCGAGCGGGTGAACACCTCGGGCACTTCGAGCAGGCCGCGCGAGAGCTGGGCATCGCCGCGATAGGCGACATATTGCGCGGCGCCGAGGATCGAGGCATCGATCTCGCGGCTGCGGAAGGCGACGTCGCGCGCGGCGGCCTCGCCCATGATCGAGATCACCACCCGGTCGGCATAGGGCCGGCCCGGCTTGTAGTAGCGCTCCCAGCGCTCGGCGACGAGGCGCGAGCCCGGCACATATTCGACGAACTTGTACGGGCCGAGGCCGATCGGCCGCGACAGGAAGGCCTCGCTGTTGCCCTCCCCTTGCGGATAGATCGAGGTGGTGGCCTGGAAGAAGTTGAAGGCCGGGTCGACCTTCTCGGTCAGCGTCATTTCCAGGGTGAAGTCGTCGATCTTGCGCAGGCCCGAGATCTCGCGCGCCTGGCCCTTCTCGACCTCGACCGCGCCCTTGATGATGCGGGCGTAGCGCGCGCCCGGAAACGCCTTGGAGGCGTCCATCAGCCGGGTATAGGTCCAGATGATGTCGTCGGCGGTCATCCGCCGGCCGTTGTGGAAATAGGCGTCGTCGCGCAGCTTGAACGTATAGACGAGGCCGTCCGCCGAGACCTGCGCCTCGCGGGCAAGCTCCAGCACCGGCTTGTTGGCGTTCGCGTCCCAGCTGTAGAGCGTCCGGTGGATCGCCCGCGCCCAGATCTCGTCCTGGCTGCGCGGCGTCGTATGGATGTCGAGGCTCGCAAAGCTCGAGCCGTAGGGCGCGGTGAACCGGATCGTGCCGCCGCGTCGCGGCGTCTGCGCATCGGCGGCCGTGGCCAAGAGCCCGGCCACTCCCATGACGGCGGCGAACGCCATCGCAACAAAAGACTTCCTCATGAAGGCCTCTACTCCCCCGGACCGTCAGCCGCCTGGCTGCGGCTTCCACGAGCCGGCCCTCGCCGGCTCCGACATGCCGATCGCAGGTGACGACCCGCGCCGGCTCTTCTTGTTGAGACGCAGCCTAGAATCATTCCGCCGCCGGAGGCGACTGCCATTTTGCACAAGTCCCCTACAGATTGCCGGATCCTGTCGGCAGAATGCCGCCTCGCTCCGCCGCCGGGATCATGACAGGCTGGCGCGGCGTGTATGCCACGCTGCAGCGATCGGCCTGCCGTCGCCTGTTGAAACGCCCCTGCCCGGCACGCCTGGACCGTCCGCAGCCTGCCGGTCGCCCAAAAACGGCCTGTGGGAAAACTTTGACAAGACGGGTTGATGACGGCTGCGAACATCCCTATAAACCGGCGCGCCGCATCGCGGTCGCGCTCCCTTCGTCTAGAGGCCTAGGACACCAGCCTTTCACGTTGGGTACAGGGGTTCGAATCCCCTAGGGAGCGCCAATTTCCGCCGACGGCCCGCCCCCAGCACGCTATTGCTGCCGAAACCGAGCCCTTGCCGGGAGCGGCTGATGCCGAGGCATGAAGGCGTCGAATCGGCGCTTTTGTCGGTAAAGAAGTTCGAAGCGCTTACGCGCCGTTGAGGCGATTTTGGCGCGTGCCCGAGGCGGGCGCCGAGCGGTCATACGCGGAACTCTTGAAAGGGCGGCGGCCTGCCCTAAATCCCTAAACACCGGTCGCCGATAGGGGCCGGCCCGCCGCACACACGCGCCGGCGGGTGACGCTTGTATCCATGTTGCTCAATGGAGGATGTGGCTATGAGAACCACTCTGGACGTCTCTCCGCTGTTCCGGTCGAGCATCGGCTTCGACCAGATGCTGAACGCGCTCGAGGCAGCAAGCCGAGTCGAACCGTTCAATGACTGGCCACCTTACGACATCATCAAGGTGGGCGAGGACGACTACCGCATCACGATGGCGCTGGCCGGCTTCGCGCAGAGCGATCTGACCATCATGCAGGAACAGAACCTTCTCATCGTGTCTGGCCAAAGGCCCGAGGATGACGACGCGCGGTATCTGCATCGCGGCATCGCCAACCAGGCGTTCCGGCGTCGCTTCGAGCTCGCCGACCATGTCAAGGTCGTCGGTGCCAAGCTCGGAAACGGACTGCTGATCATCGACCTCAAGCGCGAACTGCCCGAGGCGATGAAGCCGCGCCGGATCGAGATCGCGACCGGCGCCACACTTCCGAAGGTCGAGACGAAGCAGAGCCAGCCCGAGACGCGGGCTGCTGCCTGAGGCAGATCTTCCCGCCATAGCTGTTCGCACAGAGCGCCGGGCTGACTGCCCGGCGCCACGGGATCGCTATGGCAATTCAATGAACAGGAGGAGGATACAATGGGTGTTCGCGACCTGATCCCCTGGGGCCGCTCGGCCAGCAGCCACGTCCCGGTCCTCTATGGTGAGGATGACCGCAACCCGTTCCTGTCACTGCATCGCGAGATGAATCGGCTGTTCGACGATGTCTTCCGTTCATTCGACAGCCGCCTGCCGGCCCTGGGCTCCGTGCCTCGAGTCATCTGGCCCACCGTCGAGATTTCCGACACCGGCACAGAACTCAAGGTGACGGCCGAGATTCCCGGACTTGAGGAGAAGGACATCGAGGTGCTGCTCGATGACGGTGTGCTGACGCTGAAAGGCGAAAAGCGTTCGGAGACAGAAGACAAGGAGAAGCAGTTCTCCGAACGCTTCTTCGGTCATTTCGAGCGCCGAATTCCGCTCGGCATCGAGGTCGAGCCGGACAAGGTCGAGGCGCGCTTTCGAAACGGCTTGCTGACCATAACCCTGCCCAAGAGCGCGAAAGCACAATCGCAGGCAAAGCGGATCGCGATCAAGAGCTGACGAGGTGGAATAGCCGGCGGCGGTCTGGCAGCGCCGCCGGTACCACCCCTTGCCAGATGGGAGGGATGGACGAGGGAGATCTACACGTTCGCCTCGGAGGCGATCTTGGTCCATAGGGCGAGGTGACAGCCTGCGTGAAACGCGCCGATGCGGCAGTGTCTGCTGGTGGAAAAATGCGAACCACCACGTCCGTGGCTGATCTCTTGCCAGGGCTCATGCGCCGTCTTGAACGCCGCGGCGGCCGATCCGTGAAGCGGCAGCGGACGTCCGCCTCGGCCGGCCAGCGCCGCATGTCCCGAATGAGATCGATGGGAAGGCGCAAGGCGGCCGGGACCTGGCGATGGCCGGGATGGCGGGCGTGAAGGCCGCTCGCCACCGACGCCCAGTCGCCGAGCACGGCCATCAGGCCCCGTCCGGATGTGCGGGCGAAGGACAGGCTCCGCGCCGTCAATGATGCCGGCTCCACCGAGGCCCAGACCGATCGAGGCATGGCTTGCATCAACGGTCAATGTGCCGGGCGCGGCGAGCGCGACCGCCCTGTCGCTCCTTTCGAACTCCCATTGGCAAAGCTGGTCGGTGCCCCGTCGGATCCGGACACAGCGGTGACCCGGCAACTCGCGCCCGCCGCCTTGGTCGATCAGAACGCGGAGCGTCACCGACTGACGCTCGAAACCTTGGAGAGCACGTGACCGTCCCCCTCACGGCGCCGCCTTCCAGTGCGGATTGTCGTGTTTCAGGATCACCATGGTCGTGGTTTCCCCGACCGCGGGGATGGACTGCAGCACGTCGCGGATGAAGGTGCCGAGCTCATCGAGGTCGCGCACCCAGATGCGCAGGACATAGTCGACATTGCCGGCCACCAGCAGGCATTCGGTGATCTCCGGCCGCTTGGCTATGGCCGAGAGGAACTGCTCGGTTCCTTCGGTACCATGGCGGGCCAGCCGCACCGAGCAGAGCACGCTGACCGTCAGCCCGAGCGCCGCCGGGTCGATCCGGGCGGCATAACCCTTGATGACGCCCTCCTCCTCCATCCGCTTGACGCGGCGCCCGCAGGGCGTGGCCGACAGGCCGACGCGCTCGGCGAGATCCAGCATGGAAATCCGCCCGTCCCGGCGCAGCACGTCGAGAATCCGGTGGTCGATCGCATCGAGAACGGCCATGAGTGAAAAACTCTCAGAATCTTCTCATCGGGAGTGATATCACGCGCAGATGGCGCAATGAACGTCGGAAATCGCGGAGTTTCATCAGGGTCTTGCCGATTAGACTGTCCTTGGCGGCCGCGCCTCGCCGGCCGCCCAACCCGATCCGAGGACACGACCATGCCGCCCCCTGCCCGACGCCCGACATTTGCCGGTTGGCTCGCCGAGACCAACGACGTCACGCAGATCTTCCTGGCGGCGGGCCGGATCCCCGACCTCATCAACATGGCCGGCGGCCTGCCCGACCCGGCGACCTGGCCGGTGGCCGATCTCTCGGCGCTCGCCGCCAGGGCGATAGCCGACCATCCCGGCGAGGCGCTCGCCTATGCCCCGATCGAGGGCCTCACGGGCCTGCGCGACCTGATCGCGGCGCGCTTCAGCTCTCCGGGCCTCCATCTCACGCGCGACAATGTGCTGATCACGTCGGGCGGGATGCAGGCTCTCGACCTCATCGGCAAGGTGCTGCTCGACCAGGGCGGGCTGGTCGCGGCGCAGAGCCCGGCCTATCTCGGCGCGCTCGACGCCTGGAAACCGCGCTATCCCCGCTATCGGCCGATGTGCCTGGAAGCCGGCGATTTCGACCCGGCGCTGGCGCTGCGCGATGCGCAGTTCGCCTATACCGTGCCGAATTTCTCGAACCCGACCGGCCGGCTGGTCGGGCTCGGGGAGCGCCGCGCGCTGGTCGCGGCGGCCGAAGCCACCGGCACCTGGCTCATAGAGGACGATCCCTATGGCACGCTCTATTACGATGGCGCGCCGCTGCCGCGGATGCTGAGCCTCTCGGCCGGCGGCGCGGCCGTCTATGACGGACCGGTCGTCTATCTCGGCACGCTGTCGAAGGAACTCGCCCCCGGCTTCCGCATCGGCTGGGTCGTCGCCGCGCCCGACATGATCCAGGCCCTGATCAGCGCCAAGCAGGGTTCGGACATGTCGAGCTCAGGCCTCAGCCAGCGCATCGCGCACGAGGCTTTCGCGATGGGGCTGACCGAGCGCATCCTGCCCGATGTCCTCGCGCTCTACCGCGCGCGCCGCGATGCGCTCGGAGCGGCCATGGCGCGCCACCTCGGCGACCTCTTCGACTGGGAGATCCCGGCGGGCGGCATGTTCGTCTGGGCGACGGCGCGCGATGCCGCGCTCGACACCGATCGCCTGCTCCGCGAAGCGCTCGCGCACGGCGTCTGCATCACGCCGTCGAGCGTCTTCGATCCCGAAGGCCGGAACCGCCGGTCGATCCGTATCAACTTCACCCTGAACGCTCCCGACAAGCTCGACGAAGGGGTGCGCCGGCTGGCCGAGGCGACCCGCACGACGCTTGCCAGGGCGGCCTGACCGGCCGCCGCAGGCGGCACGGCATGAGCCCGGCCCCCCCGCGCAAATCGCAAACGGCCTCGGCGCTGTCCGGGCAGCGCCACGGCCGGCAACCTCGACGCGTTCGGGAATGCCTCCGGCCATGCCGGAAAACATGCGGAAGGCAGGCCGTCGCAAGCTGCGAACCGGCGTTGGTTCCGTGACCTCACCGGAGCGGACCGGCCCTTTCGGCCGCCTGGCGTCAGCGCTCGGCCCCCGCAAGCCATGTCTCCCAGACGATCTGGGCTCTCGCACCGATGCCGCGCAGCGGCTCGGGCGGCAGCCAGTTCGGGCCGTCGAGCGCCAGCCGGTCGCTCAGCAATTGCGACGGCACGCCATGGGCGAGCTCCGCCAGCAGCCTGCCGTGGATCGTGCCGCGGGTGACCCCGGCGCCGCCGCAGCCGGCCGAGACGAAAAGGCCCGGCCTGACCTCGCCGAACAGGAAGGCGCCATTATGCGTCACCGCGGTCAGCCCGCCCCAGACATGTTCGAAGGCATAGCTCTTCAACCCCGGGAAGCGGTTGCGGTAGAGCTGCGTCAGCATGGCCCGCGCCGCATCGGGCTCGAGTTCGCGCTCATAGGAATCGCCGCTCCTCACCAGCAGCCGACCCATCGTCTTGCGCAAGGTGGAGCCCATGCGGTGGGCCGGCAGCGCGCCCCATTGCGGCGCCTCGCCGAAACGTTCGAGCGTCGCCGCGTCGAGCTCGGGCGTGAAGGCGCCATAGGTGTAGATCCCGACCATCCGGTCGCCGCCGAGGCCGAAAGCCCGGGCATGCAGATTGTTGGTCAGGAACAGCCGGTCAGCGACGAAGTCGCCGCGGCTCGTGCGCACCGTGAAGGAGGCCTCATTGCCGAGCGCGAGCACCGGGGTGTTCTCGACCAGCGTCACCGCCGCCGGCAGGCTGTCGGCAAGCCCCCGGTGCAGCGCGGCCGGCTGCACCAGCGCGCGCGTCAGCGACTGGATGCCGCGGCGATAATAGCCTGTCCCGAAGATGCGCCTGAGCTCCTCGGCCGCATAGTCCTTCGATGCGATGCCCCAGGACAGGTAGCGGTCGCGCGTCGCGCGGACGGTCCTTTCGCCGCCGGCTGTCGCCGCCGCCGTGATGGCCGGCACATCCTCCTGCCAGTCGCAGGCGATCGCATGGGTCGCGACGAGCTGGCGCAGCCAGTCGAGCCCGGCCTGAACCAGCGCGATCTGGCGCGCCGCCCAATCGGCAGTGAAGCCTGCGGCATTGGCGCTCGGCTCGCCGGGATTGATCAGCAGGTAGCCGGAATTCCGCCCCGAAGCCCCCTCGCCCATCGTCGCCGCATCGAGGAGCAGCACCTCCTCGCCCGGGGCGAGCTCGGCGAGACGCCGGGCCGCGGCGAGGCCGGTATAACCGGCGCCGACGACGATGGTCCGGAACCGGCGCTGCCGCGGCACCTCCTCCCGCGGCACGCGTTCCGGCAGCAAGGCGTTCCAGCCGGACCGGGCCTTGTAGGCGGGCGCTGTCTCATGGTTCGTCATGTCGCACCGGATGGTTTCAGGCCGCTCGACGCCCGGCGGGGCGAGCGAACGGCAGGTCAGGTGGCCGCGGCTTCGCGCACGAAGCCGGGCACGGCGGCGAGCAGCTCGCGCGTATAGGCGGCGTCGGGCTGCTCGAACACGCGCCGCGACGGCCCGATCTCGACGATCCGGCCGCGCTGCATCACCGCGATGCGGTCGCAGATGTTGGACGCGACGCGCAGGTCGTGGGTGACGAAGATCATCGCGAAGCCGAGCCTGAGCTGCAGGTCCTCGAACAGCCGCAGCACCTGCGCCTGCACCGAGACGTCGAGCGCCGAGACCGCCTCGTCGGCGACGATCACCGAGGGCTCCATGGCGAGCGCGCGGGCAATGCAGATCCGCTGGCGCTGGCCGCCGGAGAATTCGTGCGGGAAACGATCGAGCGCGTCGTGCCGAAGCCCGACCAGCTCCATCAGCTCCGCGGCGCGCGCGATGGCCCTGGCGCGCGGCAGACCATGCTGCACCGGCCCCTCGATCAGCGACTGGCCGACCCGACGGCGGGGATTGAGCGACTTGTAGGGGTCCTGAAAGACCATCTGGATATGCCGGCGCATCTCGCGCAGCGCCGCGCCGGCAAGCCCCGCGACGTCGCGCTCCCTGAACAGGATGCGGCCGGAATCGGGCGTCTCGAAGCGCAGCAGGGCCTTGGCGAGGCTGGTCTTGCCGGAGCCGGATTCGCCGACGATGCCGAGCGTCTCGCCCGGCGCGAGGCTGAACGAGACGGCGTCGAGCGCGCGCGTCTCCCGGCGCGCGCCGAGAAAGCTCGTCGAACGATAGGTCAGCGTCAGGTTCTCGACGGCGAGCAGCGGCCGGTCGCGGGCCTCCGGCTCGGCCCGGTAACGGAAGCGCGGCACGGCGTCGATCAGCGCGCGCGTATAGGCATGCTCCGGCGCGTTCAGCACCTTCGCCGGTGCGCCGCGCTCGACCACCTCGCCCTGGCGCATGACCACGACATGGTCGGCGACATCGGCGACGACGCCGAAATCATGGGTGATCATCAGGATGCCGCTGTCGTGCTTGGTCAGGAGCTCGCGGAACAGCCTGAGGATCTGCGCCTGGGTGGTGACGTCGAGCGCCGTGGTCGGTTCGTCGGCGATGATCAGCGCCGGTTCCAGCGCCAGCGCCATGGCGATCATCACGCGCTGGCGCTGGCCGCCGGAGAGCTGATGCGGATAGGCCCCGGCGAGCCGCGCGGGATCGGGCAGATGCACATCCGCCATCAGCTCGCCGACGCGGGCGGCCACCCGCTCGCGCGCCATGTCCGGACGATGGATGCGCAGCACCTCGGCAATCTGCTCGCCGACCCGCATGACCGGATTGAGCGCCGTCAGCGGCTCCTGGAAGATCATCGCCATGCGGTTGCCGCGCAGGTCGCACAGGCGCGCCGGCGAAGCGGCGGCAATGTCCTCGCCCTCCAGGCGGATCGTGCCGGCGGTAATGCGCAGCACCGTCTCGGGCAGGAGACGCATGACGGCGGCGGCCGTCACCGACTTGCCCGAGCCGGACTCGCCGACCACGCAGACGATCTGGCGGCGATGGACCTCGAGCGAGAGCCCATGAACCGCATGGGTGCGGTCGAGTCCTTCGGGAAGCGCGACGCTCAGGTTTTCGATGCGAAGGATCGGCTCTGACGCGGTCATGACGAGACTTTCGCGGCGCGGGAGAGACGCGGATCGAGCCGGTCGCGCAGGCCATCGCCAAGCAGGTTGACGGCCATGACGGTGACCGCGAGGAACAGCCCCGGCGCGATGATCGTCCACGGCGCGCGCTGGAACACCGCGCGCCCCTCGGCCAGGACATTGCCCCAGCTCGGCAGGTCCGGCGGGAAGCCGACGCCGAGGAAGCCGAGCACGGCTTCCGACAGGATCGCCGCCGCGAACATGTAGGTCGTCTGCACGATCAGCGGCGCGATGCAGCTCGGCAGGATGTGGCGGACGAGCACGCGCAGCGGCGGAATGCCGAGGCCCTCGGCCGCGCGCACATAGGCTTCCTCGCGCACGCTGAGCACCACGCTGCGCACCAGCCGCGTCACGCGCGGGATCTCGGCGAAGGTGATCGCGGCGACGATGGTCACGAGGCTCGGTCCGACCAACGACACCAGCGCCACGGCGAACAGGATGCCGGGAATGGCCATGATGCCGTCCATGATCCGCATGACGATCGGATCGAGCCAGCGCAGATAGCCGGTCAGGAGCCCCACCACGGTGCCGATCGCGGCGCCCGCCAGCGCCGCCAGCAGGCCGACCAGCAGCGAGATCCGGCCGCCATGCAGCACGAGCGCGAAGACGTCGCGGCCGAGCGCATCGGTGCCGAACCAGAAGTCGGCACCCGGCGGCCTGAGCCGCTGGCGCGGACGGATCAGCAGCGCGTCGTCGCCCGTGATCGGCGCCGCGAAGACGGCCGAGAGCACGATCGCGATCAGCAGCACGCCGCTGAACAGGGCGACGCGGTTCGCCAGCAGCGCCTCGACGAGCGGGCTGCGGCGCGCGCGGGATAGGGTGCGTTCCGTGACCGACATGACCGGCCTCAATACCGGATGCGCGGATCGACGATCACATAGGCGATGTCGATCAGGAGGTTCACGCCGACATAGATCAGCGCGAAGAAGAGCATCAGGCCCTGAACCACCGGATAGTCGCGGGCGAGGATCGCGTCGATGGTCAGGCGGCCGACGCCGGGAATGTTGAAGACGCTTTCGGTCACCACCACGCCGCTGATCAGGAGGGCGATGCCGAGCCCGATCACCGTGATGATCGGCACGGCGGCATTCGGCAGCGCGTGGCGCCAGAGCACGCGGCGCTCGATATTGCCCTTGGCCCGCGCCGTGCGCACGAAATCCTCGCCGAGCACTTCGAGCAGGCTGGAGCGGGTGACCCGGGCGATCAGCGCCATGAAGACGAGGGCGAGCGTCAGCGAAGGCAAGGCGAGATGACGCAGCGCGGCGAGCGGATCCTCGAACGGGCTGACATAGCCCTGGACCGGGAAGATGTCGGCCTTCACCGCCAGCAGCAGGATCAGGATGTAGCCGATGACGAAGGCCGGGACCGAAAAGCCGACCACCGACAGCATCATCACCGCCCGGTCGATCCAGCTGTTGTGCCGCCAGGCGGCGATCGCGCCGAGCGGCACGGCGACGAGCACAGTGATCAGGATCGCGCTCGCCGCCAGCACCAGCGTCGGCTCCAGCCGGTCGAAGATCAGGCTGAGCACGGGGATCTTCGACAGGATGGACATGCCGAGATGGCCGCGCGCGATCTCACCGAGCCAGGCGAGATATTGCACGGCGAGCGGCCGGTCGAGGCCCATATCGGTGCGGATGCGCGCCAGGGCCTCGGGCCCGGCCGTCTCGCCGGCAATGACGAGCGCGGGATCGCCCGGGCTCAGGCGAAGCAGGAGGAAGACGATGGTGGCGACGACCAGCATGACCGGCACAGCCATCGCGATCCTGAGCGCGATCAGCCTCAGCATCAGACCTTGTCCACGCCCCAGGTGACCATGACCGGCGACGGCACGTAGCCGGAGACGTTGGAGCGGAAGGCCTCGTAGTCGAAATAGGTGCCGAGCGGGATGTAGAAGACGAGCTCGTAGGCGCGCTTCTGCATGGCCTCGACGATCGCCTTCTGCCGCTCCGGATCGGTCTCGCGCTGGTAGCGGTCCTTCAGAGCCTCCGTTTCCGGATCGTCGACGAAACCGGTATAGGCGCCCCTGCCCCGCGCATCGAAATTGAGATTGCCGAGCGGTGAGATCAGGTCGATCCGGTCGAACACCGCATGGGCCAGGTTCCAGCCGCCTTCGGCGACCGGATCGGTCTTGGCGCGCCTCGCCAGGAATGCGCTCCATTCCATGGTCTGGATATCGGCGGGCATGCCGATCTGGCGCAGGAGCTGCTGGGTCAGCGGCGCCAGCGGCGCGAAGGAGGCGATGTCGCCCGGCGTGATGATGACGATCCTCTCGCCCTTGTAGCCGGCCTCCTGCAGCAGCGCCTTGGCCTTGGCGATATTGGGCTTGCCGGTATCGGGAAAGCCGACGGCGGTTTCCAGCGGCGTGCCGCAGCCGAAGAAGGCCGGGCAGATCTGATAGGATTCCGGGTCGCCGATCGAGGCGTCCATATAGTCCCGCTGGGTGACGACCGCCTGCACCGCCTGGCGCACCTTCACATTGTTGAACGGCGGCTGCGCCCAGTTGAAGCGGATGGTCGAGGCATTGGGCCCGGGCCGGCGGCGGATCACCACGTCCCGGTTGCCCTGCAGCAGCGAACGCTGGTCGGCGTTCAGGTTTTCCAGAAGGTCGATCTCGCCCTTGGCGAGCGCGTTGATCGCCGTCTGCTTGCTCGGAAACCAGACGACCTCGACGCGGTCGACCTTGACCTGCTTGCCGCCGGCCAGGCCATCGGGCGGCTCGGCGCGCGGGACATATTTCTCGAAGCGCTCATAGGCCCAGCTGACGCCCGGGCGGAATTCGGACTGCACGAAGCGGAACGGGCCGGAACCGACGACCTCCTCCAGCACCTTGTCCGGCGCGAGCGCGGCAATGCGTTTCGGCATGACGAAAAGCGGGATGGAGCTCGGCCGGGCGAAAGCTTCCAGCATCGGCCCGAACGGTTCCTTCAGGTCGATGCGGAAGGTCTTGCCGTCGACCGCCCGCATGGCCGTGATCGCGGCGGCAAGGCGCAGGCCGACCACGTCCTTCTTGGCCCAGCGCGCGATCGAGGCGACGCAGTCCTCCGCGGTGACCTCCTGCCCGTCATGGAAGGCGAGGCCATCGCGCAGCACGAAGGTCCACGACAGCTTGTCCGCGCTGACCGACCATTCTCTGACCATTTGCGGCTGCGGCCGGTAGCGCGCATCCACCGCGAACAGCGTGTCATAGACCATGAAGGCGTGGTTGCGGGTGATGTAGGCGTTGGTCACGACCGGGTCGAGCACACGCAGGGCGGCATGCGGCGCCAGCCGCAGCGTCTTCTTTCCCTGCGCGCGCGCCGGGCTCATGGCGGCGAAAAGGGCTCCGGCCGACAGGGCCAGGGCATCGCGTCGATGGATCAGCATGGGCTCCGTTCCCCCTTGTCTCGGGCGGGCTTGGCGCCCGCTTCGTCGGTGATGCGTCGTCGGCTCAGTAGCTGCGGCCCCGGCGGGGGTCCGGCCAGAACGAGGTGCCCGCGCGCGCCGCACCGCCGCCCATTCCCATCGGCACGCCGTCGGCGCGCCAGCACGCGGCACCCTCCATCGCACCGTCGGCGCCGAAGCCGATGATCGCCATGCCGCCGGCGACGTGATCGACCGGCGCGATGCGATGGCCGAGCGCGGCAAGCTTCGCGCGCACGGCCTCCGGCACGCCGAGTTCGATCTCGGCCTCCTGGCCCCAGGTGAAGACGCGCGGCGCTTCCGCCGTCTCCTGCGGGCTCATGCCGTGGTCGACGAGATTGAGCACGGCCTGCATGGCGGAGGCCGGGATGCGGTGCGCGCCGGGCAGCCCGAGCGCGAACAGCGGCCGGCCGTCGCGCTTGCCGATCAGCGCCGTGATGCCGCTCGTGATGCGCTTGCCGGGCTCCAGCGACAGCGCCTTTCCGGGATGCGGATCGAACAGATACATGTAGTTGTTCGGGATGATGCCGGTTCCCGGGATCATGATGCGCGCGCCGAACAGGCTGTTAATCGTCTGCGTCGAGGTGACGATGTTGCCCTCGGCGTCGGCGAGCGTGACATGCGTGGTATTGGCCGACTCGTTCGACAGGATGCGGGCATCGAAGGTTCCGGCCCGGCCGGGGTCGATCTCCGTGCGCCGCAACGCCGCATAATCCTTGGAGATCAGCCTATCGGTCGGAACGTCGACGAAATCGGGATCGGCGGTGACCGCGCGCCGGTCGGCGGCCGCGATCTTCAGCGCCTCCAGCACGAGATGCAGCGTCTCGGCCGTGCCGAAGCCGAGCTGCCGCACGTCATAGGCTTCCAGCAGGTTCAGGATCTGCAGCGTCTGCACGCCGCCCGAGCATGGCGGCGGCGGCCCGACGATCTCGACGCCGCGATAGAGGCCGCGGACCGGCTCGCGCTGGATCGTCCGATAGGCGGCGAGGTCCTCGAACCGGAGGAACGAGCCGGCCTGTTCGAGATGGGCGGCGATGCGCCTGCCGAGCGCGCCGCCATAGACCGCAGCGGGCCCTTCCGCCGCGATCTGGCGGAGCGTTCCGGCATAGTCGCGTTGAACCAGCAGGTCGCCCGCCTGCAGCGGCTTGCCGCCCGGCAGGAAGACGGCCGCGATCTCCGGGTCGAGGGCGAGATCGGGCGCGATCTCGTTGATGCAGGTGGCAAGATAGGGCGACAGCCGGAAGCCGCGCTCGGCGTGGCGGATCGCCGGCGCGATCAGATCAGGCAGCGGCAGGCGGCCGAACCGCTCGGCCGCCTCGCACCAGGCCTTCAGCGTGCCCGGCACGGCGACGGCCTTCGGTCCGACGCGGTTGGCGCGGCCCCTCGCCTCCATATAGTCGGGCCATGCGTCCGAAATCGGCGTGAAGCTGTCCGGGCGAGCCGCCGCCGGCGCCGTCGACAGGCCGTCGAGCACGATCTCGCGGCCATCCGCGAGGCGGATCAGGGCGACGCCACCGCCGAGAATGCCTACCATCATCGGCTCGACCACGGTCAGCGTGAACAGGGCCGACACCGCGGCATCGATGGCATTGCCGCCGGCCGCCAGCATTTCGACGGCCGCGGCGGATGCCAGCGGATGGTTGGTCACGGCCATGCCACGATGCGACGCGACGGCCGTCTTTTCACAAATGAAGGGGCTTCCCGCCCGATCGCGCCAATCCATAGCCACGAACCCGCTGTCGATGATCAGCGATTATTCGGCCGGACTTTCAAATCGGTCCAATACGTGGCTGGCGGATTTTTGATAATTTGAGCTTATTGATTGGCCGGCTGCGCGCTCTTGCGCGCATGGGCAGCGAAGGCGCGCGCCACCGGCGAGGGCTCGTTGCGCCGATAGCCCACGGCAAGCTCGGCCAGCACCGGCTCGCCGGCAATGGCGCGGTAGCGCAGCCCCGGAACCTGGATGCTCCTCAGCGACTGCGGCACCAGCGCGACGCCGAGACCGACCGCGACCATGCTGGCTATGGTGACGAAGTCGCGCCCCTGCGGACCGAGGCGCGGGAAGAAGCCGGCGGCCCGGCAGGCCGCGGTCGTATGGGCGTGAAAGCTGACGCCCGCCGGGTGGCGCGGCGTGATGAAGATGTCGCCGTTGAGGGCCGAGAGCGGCACCGCATCCGCTCCCGCCAGCGGGTGGTTCCCCGGCAGCGCAAGCATGATCTCCTCGAACAGGACCGGCGTCGAGGCGATGCCGAGCGGCAGCGGCACGGGCGGGCGGATGAAACCGATATCGAGCTTGCCCTGGTCGAGCTGATCGAGCTGCTGCGCCATCTCCATTTCCGCAATGTCGAGCTCGACCTCCGGATAGGCCTTGCGGAATTCCCCGATCATGGTGGTCAGCACGCCGGTATAGGCGGCCGAGCCGACATAGCCGATGGCGATGCGCCCGAGCTCGCCCCGTCCGGCCCGGCGCGTCACCAGAAGCGCCGTCTCGGTCTGCTGCAGCGCCTTGCGCGCCTCCTCGGCGAAGAGCTCGCCGGCCAGCGTCAGCTTCACCGAGCGGCGCGTGCGGTCGAACAGGGGTGTTCCGACGATCGCCTCCAGGTTCTTGATCTGCTGGCTCAGGCCCGGCTGAGCGATGCGCAGCCGCTCGGCCGCGCGGCCGTAGTTCAGCTCCTCGGCGGTGGCGAGGAAATAGCGCAGATGCCTGAGCTCGAGCATCGCGCTGCTGGGACGTCGGCCAGCCGCCATCGGACATGCCTTTCTGTAAGAAGTCTGAATTCTCGAAAACGCGCGGGCGGGATATTGGACCGATCGAAGCTCGCTCAGCAATATCGCCGGACCGGTCACCGCCCTGCATCATCAGGCAAGTTGTGCATGAACCCTTTTTTCGCGGCCGCGCGGCCTTTCCCACGGCGCCACGAGGCGCCGTTCCCTCGCCTGCAGCGACGGCGGTGGGCGCGAGGCCGCCGCGGTCACGTCATCATGGTTCAGCCGGCCGGGCATAATGAGGATCGGCGGCCGATCCGCGCCGGTCATTTCCCCAGCGAAGCGAGCGAATTGCCATGAGCGGTCCCCTGGCTGGCATCCGGGTCCTCGACATGACCTCCGTGCTGATGGGTCCCTACGCGACCTCGATCCTCGGCGATATGGGAGCCGACGTCGTCAAGCTCGAATCGCCCGAGGGCGATCTCATCCGCCAGGTCGGACCGAGCCGCGGTGGCACGATGGGCGGCATGTTCATGCACGCCAACCGGTCCAAACGCAGCATCGCGGTCGACCTGAAGCAGGCGGCGGGCCGGGACGTCGCGCTCGCGCTGGCACGGACCGCCGACGTCCTCGTCTACAATCTCAGGCCGCAGGCGATGGAACGGCTGGGCCTCGGCTACGAGGCCGTGGCGGCAGCGAGGGCCGACATTGTCTATGTCGGCACGTTCGGCTTCGGCCAGGACGGTCCCTATGCCGCCAAGCCGGCCTATGACGATCTCGTCCAGGGCCTCTGCGCCGTGCCGGCGCTGATCGCCGATGCCGGCGACGGCACGCCGCGCTACGCGCCCATCAACATTGCCGACCGCGTCGTCGGCCTGCATGCGCTGGCGGCGATTCTTGCCGCCCTGCGCCATCGCGACCGGACCGGCCAGGGCCAGCGCATCGACATTCCGATGTTCGAGACGATGGCGAGCTTCGTCCTCGGCGATCATCTCGGCGGCCTGTCCTACGACCCGCCCCTGGACGGCGGCGGCTATGCGCGCCTGCTCGCCCCGGACCGCCGGCCGTTCCGGACCGCGGACGGCTATCTCTGCGCGGTCATCTATACCGATCGCCACTGGCAGCGCTTCATGGAGATCGCCGGACGCAAGGATTGGCGCGGCGATCCGCGCTTTGCCAGCCATGCCAGCCGCACGCGCCACATGGCCGAGATCATGACGGCGATCGCGGCGATCTTCGCCGGCCGCCCGACGGCCGATTGGGAACGGCTGCTCAGCGAAGCCGACATTCCGCATGCCCGCATGCACACGCTGGAATCGCTGCTCCGCGATCCGCACCTCGCGGAAGTCGGCTTCTTCCCCGTGTCGGAGCACGCCTCGGAGGGGCGCGTCCGGACCATGCGCGTCGCCTCGCGCTGGAGCGCCAGCCAGCCCGCGCCCGGCAGGGCCGCGCCACGCTTCGGCGAGCATGGCCGGGACGTGCTGCGGGAGGCGGGCTATGCGGAAGAGACCATCGAGCAGTTCATCGCAGCCGGCATCGTGGCCGGGCTGGAACCGGAGCCTTGACCCCCGAAGCCCGAAGGACGGGCCCGCCCGCGTAAGGCTCGCCGCGTCGGGCATCCCTGCCCGATCGGGCCGCCGCTTCGCGACGCAGCATGGCCCGCCCCGCCGACGACGGGCCCGCCGGCGGCCTCGCCTTCCCTAAAACGGAAGGTTTTTCAGTCGCATTGCACCAAGGCGACCTGTGGAAAAGCGGCCCGGCCGGGCGGTATTCCGTTGCCCGAATCCCTCTGCCCGCGCTGAATGGTCGTGTGGCCGGCGCTCTTGCCGGCCTCGGACAGTGCATGACAGCGGGATGGGTGTGCCGTGGACCTGACGTCGACAGCCATAGGCCCTGCGCCGGATCCGACGGAGCCCGATGACGGT
Organism: Phreatobacter sp. AB_2022a; assembly: GCF_026847585.1. NCBI lineage: Bacteria > Pseudomonadati > Pseudomonadota > Alphaproteobacteria > Hyphomicrobiales > Phreatobacteraceae > Phreatobacter > Phreatobacter sp. AB_2022a. The sequence continues at coordinate 64,905 of NZ_JAPSET010000004.1, read as the reverse complement.
CTCCGGGCCTTGGTGAGCTGGCGCCTTGCCGATCCTGCCTGGAAACCCTCGTTTCGCGACCTTCTCGATGATGCCCAGGCCTGCGTGGACCCGGCCGCCGGTGCGCCTGTCGTGCTCGCGGCCTTGCGCGATGCCGTGACCGCCAATCCGGCCCTCGCGCCGCGCGCACGGGTCGTCGCGCTGGAAGCCCAGCGCGCCATGAGCCCGCCCAGCGGGGCCGGCCGTACGCGCACCGGCCTTTTCAGCCGCGCCACCGCCCGGCTCTTCGGTGGCCTGCGCGCATCGAACGCGTCGCATCCCTGATCGATCCGCGCCGCGCCGGCGACCTTACCGCTTGAAGACCGAATAGTAGTCCTCGGGCAGGCCGCGGGAATTCGCCAGGACGAAGGGCTGGTTGCCGAAGCCCTTGTCCCGGAACGGCGCGACCAGCCTGAAGATGCTCGTTTTGCCGTCGTGCTCGCTCTCGAGCCGCCAATCGCTGTCGGTCGCCAGATGCTGTGCGAGGATCATGCCGGTCCAGATATTGGTGTCGTCGATGGCCAGGCAGCCGCCGACTTTCAGCCGGCGCGCCAGATAGTAGAAGTCGATCTGCGGGATCGGAAAGGCGTGGTCGCCGTCGATAAAGGCGAAGTCGAACTCGCCCGTCAGGGCGGGCACCGCATCCTGGGACAGCGCCTGCACGTAGTCGAAGCGGGAGTGATCGATCCCCTTGGCGTCGCACCATTGCCGGATGGAGGCCTCGAGGTCGTCATCGGGGCAGATCGCCATGTGTTGCGCGCCCTTCAGGATGAAAGCCAGCGATGAAAAGCCGGCGCCGGTCTCGACCGTCCGCATGCCGGGCTCGATATGGCTCGCGAGCGCCTTGAGGGTGTCGCCGCTCACGCCGAGAAACCAGGGCGTTCCATCCGGCTTGCGGTGAAAACGCGGATAGTCCGCGATGATGGCGTCGAACGACACATGCGCATCGATCGCGCCTGCCGAAGACGCCGCCGGCGGCGGCACTGGCGGGCCCGCGCCGTGGCGCATCGGCTGCGGGATCAGCGCCTCGATTTCCAGCGCCTGCCGTGCCCACAAGGCTTCGTTGCCGTGCAGTCCATAGGCTTCGTCCATCGCGCCGAGCTGGTGCCGCGCCGCGCCGTAGCTTTCATCCAGGCACAGCTGCCAGAGCTTCACCGTTTCGATCATCGGCCGCATCGCGGCCGACGACCTGCCGCCCAGGCGATCGAGCAGAACCAGCCGCTCCGCGGCATCGAAGTCGTACCGCACGACGCGATCGATCTTCTCCGGAGGAATGGGTCTGGAATGCAGCCAGACGGCAGTCTGATAATCGACGCGCTCATCCACAAGGTCGAAATGATCCTTGAGATACTCCATGGTGATGTGAATGTAGGGGTGCCAGCAGTGGAAATAGTCCTGCTGCAGCACCAGCGAGTGGCCCGGCAGGAGGCTCGGGAAGAACTGCGCGACGACATGGCCGTTGAGGGCCGGCGTCTTCGCAAGGTCGACGAACAGGATCTCGATCGGTGTCGCATCCCAGCGATGGCTGAGAAAATCGCCGGGATGCACCGCGATCATGTCCCGATAGCCTCGGGTCTGCCTTTCATAGATCGGCAGGTAGCTGTCGCCCATCTGGATGCGGCGGAACGCGTCCGAGATGCTCTGCTGGACATAGGTGTCGACGACGGAAAAATAGTCGAAGGCATGGACGATGGGCTGTCCCCGAAACGAACGGCGCCCCGCGGCCGCCGCACCATCGGCGAAGGCGACGCTGGACGCGCCAACGAAGGCGCCGGCATCCACGATGCAGCCACGCTCGCCGAGCCAGTTGCGCGCGAGCCACCAGTAACAGCGCCGCTCCTCCGGTCCGATCATGCCGACGGCGTCGTGAACACGATCGGGAATGGCCGGGTCGTCCAGCCAGGGCTTCTGCCTCAACCGTGCGGCGTCAAGCACCATGCGATGGCTCCCTGCCCCGACGACCGGTTCATCCCCGCCGGCGCTGGCCGGACCGCGCTGTCCGCATGCGCGAACGCCGAGCGCAACCACGCTAGCCCACGACGCTGTCGCGCACGCGCTTGCCCAGCCGGGCCATGCGCGGATGCGACAGCATATGCGCTCGCGCCTCGCCCGCAATGTCGGCAAGGCCGATGCGCCTGCCATTGAGGCCCGGCGCGCCGTCGACAGGGCCGGCGAGCGCGACCAACGTCATGTCGTAGGCGAGCGCGACCTCCTGGCGAAAGACATCGGGATCGACCGTCGGCGAAAACGCGCCGCTCATGACGGGAGACAGCCCGGATCGGGCCGCCCGCCGCACATGCTGCATGGAGGCGGCGACATGTTCTGCCGCGCGGACATCGTCCTGGATGCAGTCCGACACGGCCTGCCACGCCGCCCGCCGGCGGAACCAGGCGCGATCGAGACGAGCCGGATCGATGACGTGCTCGACACAGGCCTCCGGCGCGTAGACCGCGACGTGCCCCTGCTCGCGCAGCCGGGCCACGACGGCGCTCTCGTCATTGGAGAGCAGCATATGGCCGTGGCCGTTGCGCCCGAGCTGCAATGGAAATCCGCCGGCATCGACCAGCCGATCGCGGCGAAACGCCATGTTGCAGCCGGCGATCCACTCGTGCCGTGCCAGTTCGCGCAGCCCACCCTTCCAGTCGATGATCGAAAGATAGCCCATCAGCTCGTCCGCGAGCCAGGCTGGCCTGGCCGAGACGAAGCGCGGCAGGACCCGCCCGCCCACGGCCGCAACCCTCTGGTCGGAGAGGCCGAAGGCCCTGTCGATCTGCCGCGCCCAGTCGGGCGCGGCCACGGCATCATCGTCGATGAAGGCGACGATCGGCGCACGTGATCGTTCGAGCCCGACATTTCGCGCGTTCGACAGACCCGGCCTGGCTTCGACGAGATAGGTCAGCCCGTCGATGCCGGCATAGCGGTCGGCAAAGGCCCTGGCGCGCGCAGCGTCCGGCGAATTGTCGACCACGATGATGTCGAGGCTTCCGCGGGCAAGGTCCTGCGCCAGCAGCGACGCGATGGCGCGCGGCAGGTCGCGGTAGCGCTGATATGTCGCCACGACGACCGAAAGACACAATTCTCCCGCGGTTCGACGGGCAACGCGCCGGCCCGCCGATCTCGCTCGCACCGGATCGGGCAGCCGCCGGGAGGAGCGCTCCACGGCGGCGTCCCGCGTTCCGGCCTCCTCGCGCCCACCGGCCAGGAGGCTGGCGACGGTCGCATAGGCGATCCCGGCCTCGGCGGCGAAGCTGTCAGGATCTGCGCACTCCCTGAAGGGCAGCAGCGCGCGTCCTGGCCTTTGACCGGCGCGGCTCGGCGAGGCGCCGCCGGCATCGCCCCCTCCGTCGGACGTGCTGTGACCGCGCCCGATCGCATCGGAGACCGCCTGCCAGGCCGCACGGCGAAGAAACCAGTCCTGGCTCAGCCGTTCGGGATGAACGACCTGCTCGACCACGGCCTTCGGCGCGTGGAGGATGCGGCCGCCGTCGCGCTTCAGGCGTCCGAGCAATTCGGCCTGCTGATGCGACGGCAGCGGGCCCTGGCGGCCACGCATCGGGGCGAAGCCGCCGGCCTCGATGATCGCTTCGCGGCGGACGGCCAGGTTGCAGCCGCAAGTCCACGCCTGGCCGGCGGGCTCGCGCGTTTCCCCCGGTGCGCCGATCGCCGCGGCATCGAGCAGGGGCTCGTCCGGCAGCCATCGCGGCCTGGCCCTGCCCCAGAGCGGCGTGATGGACCCGACGACCGCCACAACCGTGTCTCCGTCAGTCTGGAAGGCGGCGATCAATGCCTTCGCCCAGCCGGGCGCTGCGATCATATCGTCGTCGATGAAGGCGACGATCGCGCCGGCGGCACGCCGAAGGCCGGCCTCGCGCGCCTCGGAAAGCCGCAAGGCCGGGTCAGCGACGAAATGGAGGCCGGGGCATCCGGCATAGCGGGCGCGGAACCGCGCGGCAGCCACCGTATCGGGGGAATGGTCGACGACGATCACCTCCATCGACGCGGGAGCGCGCTGCGCCTGCAGCGCGCCGAGTGTGTCGGGCAGCACGTCGTAACGCTCGCAGGTCGCAACGACGACGGAGAGGCGCGGCCGTCCTCGCCTTGCTTCGGTGCGCATCGGGTTCAGGCGCGGCCCGCGCGGATGTCGCGGGGCGGCCACCGCGCCCGTGCCGGCGGAGGGACCGCGCACCTCGCCTCCGAACCCCAGGCGATCGAGCACCTCTCCCCAGGCAGCTTCATAGCGGCCGACCGAATAGTTCCGGGCGAAGATGCGCCGTCCGGCCATGCTCCGCGCCGTGCGCTCCGGCATCGAGCTCAAAAGCCGGCTAATATCCTCTGCCAGCTCCGCGGCCGTGGCGGACCAGCAGTGCTCTTCGTCCGTCAGGTCGAGGGCGCGGAACGCGCCGGGCGTCGCGGCGAAACAGGCGCCCCATGCCAGGGCGTCCATCATCTTGATCGAGATGCCTGTCCCGCCCTGATCGGGAATGACCAGGACCGACGCGCGCGCCGCGAGATCTTCCAGCACGTCGACCTCGGGACACGCCACGAGATCGCAGGCCGCGAAGGACAGATCACCCATGGCGCGGACGACGGCTCCCGCAAGCACGATACGCAGCCGCCTCGCGCCGGCGAGCTGCGGCAGGACATCCCGAAGAAACCACCGGATGCTGCGGACATTGTTGTCGTGCCAGCTTCCCCACAGCATGAGGTCGAAATTGCCGCAACCCGCGGCATTGGCGCTCCAGCCGGCTCGGTCATGGGCCTGCACGATCTCCGGCCAGGTCCTGCCTGTCGCCCCGGACAGCGGCCGACAGGGCCGGATCAGCGCCGCCTGCCGGGCGAAGGGCGCGATCTCGGCGTGATCGGCCGCCGACAGGTTGACGCAGCATGCGGCCTGCGCCCACAGCGCGCGCTCGTCCGCGAGACGCGCGCTGCGGCTGTCGCGGCCCCCGGGAACAAAGGCCGGAATCCCGTGGAGATCGAGGAGATCGGTCAGGACGTCGTGCGTTTCGAGAATGACCGGAGCGGCCGTCAGGCTGCGAGCCGCGGCCATGTGCTGGGCGTGATTGACCACGGCGACGACGGCGCGGCTGGCGATATAGCCCGCCGCCACCGGGTCGGGCAGCGTGCAATTGGCGAGCGCCTGGGCAAAACGACCGACCGACGACGCCGGCTTGAAGCCGACCGTCCCGGCGAGGCTCCGGGGTGGGATCAGCCGCTCGTTCCGCTCCATGACCAGCGTCAGATGTGGGCGATGCCGCGCCTGATCCGCCTCGACGAGCGCGCGCAGGCGCTTGGCGCGGTCGAGGCCCCGGTGTGGCCAGTGTTCGACATAGACGCGCGCGACGCGATAGCCCCGCCGCATCAGGACGCCCGTCTGGGTTTCGAAGATCGCCGTGCTGCCGACCCGGCCCCAAAGCGCGCTGAGCACGACCGCGAGCGGGCCGAAGCGTTCACAGACCAGCTTCCCCGGCGTATCGCATTCGGGATTTCCGCCGATGCGCAGGATCGCCCGCGCCACATCCCGGGCCGTGGCCGTCCTCACCGCCTTCAGAGCGCCGGCCACGCCGCGGGCCAAGGCAGGTCCCCGACCGGCCACCGGTCCCTGGATCGTCAGCGGATGCAGCGTCCGGAACGGCGCCCCGACTGGCCAGCGCTCACGCAGGTTCTGGCCGCAGGCCGGCATGCCGTCCGGGTCGAAGAGCGCGACCAGCGGAACGTCGAGAGGCGCGTCGAGGCCGAGGCACGGCACGAGATCGAACAGGGCCTCCAGACGTTCCGGTGTCGCGTCGGGCAGCAGGACGACCTGGGGCAGGCCTCGCGCGCGCCAGTCCGCGCCCGCGGCCGCAAACATTCCGATCCAAGCCAGGTCTTCGCGCGGCGCGCCGGCCGTGTTCCGGCTGCTCCCGGAGCCCGGCCACACCCCTTGCAAGCCATGCCGGGCAAGGCGCAACGCGAACCGCCCACGCTGGAGGAGCCACCAGCGGAACCCATGGCGCCTGGGCCGCAAGCGGCGCCCGATTGCGCCGCTCGGACGGCCAAGCCGGCCTTTCGCAGCCCATGAAAGCCGGCCGATGACCTGCCGCCTCGCTCGTCCGCAGGCTTCGGCGGCCGGTTCAACGGCATAGGGGAAGAGCACCTGCCAATAGAGCCGCCGTGCGCGCCGCGCGACGGCCTGCCCCATGGGATGCAAGCAATGCCAGCGCAGATGCCGTCCGGCCATGGCGACAGGCTCGGCCGTGCCGCGAAACAGCACGTGCCAGTAGAGCCACCGCGCAAAGGATGCCGTCCGCTGCGCTGCCGGATGGACGGCGCGCCAGCGCAGATATCGCATCGCAGCGGCGGCCGGCTCACGCACGAAGCGAAAGACCACCTGCCAATAGAGCCGCCGTGCAAAGGATGCCGCCCCCCGCCCCACGGGATGGACGATATGCCAGCGGACATGCTTCGCCGCAGCGCTGCCGGGCTCCACGACGACGCGGAAAAGCACCTGCCAGTAGAAGCCTCGCGCTTGCGCCACCGCCCATTGCCCGATCGGATGGACGACGCGCCAGCGCAGCCCCTTCGCGGCTCCCGCGGCAGGCTCGACGATCCGCGGGAACAGGAAGGTCCAATAAAAGCGCCTCGCCTGGTCCCGCGCCTGTTTTGCGAACGGATGGATCATCCGCCAGCGGACGTGGCGGCAGGCCGCGCGCAGCATCGCGCCGAGATACCATCCGCCCGTATGGACCGACCAGCGGGCCTGGTAGAAGCACCGCACGAAAGCCCAGAGCCCCAGCGCGGCAAGGCGCGCTGGAATGGCGGCATCGCCATGATGCCAGGTGGCGCGCGCCCAGCGATCCGCCCGCTCGATCCTTGCAAGCCATGATATCCGGGACATCGAGACATCGCGTGCGACCGGCGCGCGTCGCCGCGGGAGGCCACGGCAAGCTTTGATGCCGGCCCTTCGGCGCATCGGGCCGGAGCCGCGCCCACCGGCCGCGTTGAACGCGGCCGGCAGGACTCGATGGATCGAGATGCCGGCGTGATCTTCCAACGGATCGCCGCGGTCCACGTACCAATCGACGGCGGCACCGCGGCTCTGCAGGAAGTGGACGATGTCGTGCGTCCGGCGCAGCAGCGCTTCCTCGGCGCTGCGCCTGCCGGCATCGAGAACGGCCACGCGAAGGGCCGCGCGGCCACCCGGTTTGACCGGAAGCATCATCCAACTCAATCCGCAACGTTACGCGTCTTCTCCATGCGGGATGCCCGGCCATGTCGATCGCCGGCGAGCGCGATGCCGCGGCGACAATGCAGATGGGACGTCCGCCGAGGACGCCGAATGCCTGGGAAGGATGCCCGTCCGCCGCGCGATGCCGATGCCGCCTGATTCACCGTTCAGCATTCCGCATGCCGCGAATGGCGGCGGAGGTGCCTCACCTCTGCGGGCCGAACAGGGCCAGAAGAACCAGATGTTTTTCGATCAATCGGCCGCGGGACGATCGCAAACAGACAGGAACATACTCCCCCTAAAGCATGTCAGCCCATTCCTGCCACGCGGAGAGCATGTCGCGCGGGAGTTGCATCGACGCTGGCCGCAAGAGCTTCTTCATCGCGCCGATACAACCTATTTGATACATATCTTAAGGGAAAAGACAACCTTCGCGGTCACGCGGAACGCCGGATCGCAGCGGTCGGCCATCGCGACAGGCGCAAGTCACCGCCGCGGGCCTGCGCCCCGCGGGGTTGCGCGGAAGGTCAGACCCGCTCGGTCGGCACCGCCACATCGAGAATGCGGAACTGCACCCTCTCCCGCCCCTGCCAGCGATCGACGGAAATAGAGCCGGCTACATGGATCGGCCGCCCCCGGTTCTCCGCCAGCGCCCGGCCGATCGGCTGGCCGGCGGCCCGGAACGCGATGGCATCGATGCTGGCCTTGTCGCCGCCGGTGAGGCGCGTGCGGACGTGGGCGGTGCCGACCTCTTCGGCATAGGCCACCGTATGGGCCGGAAGGACCAGCACCGGTTCGGCATTGCCCGAGCCGAAAGGCCCGGCCCGGTCAATGAGGGTCGCAAGCTCCGGCCGCACCGCTGCAGCGGTGGTCGCGGCATCGATCGCGAGCGCATCCTCGCGGCGGACCCGCTCGACTGCCGGGGCCAGCTTGTCTTCCAGAAAAGCCCGGAAATCGGCAAGGCGCTCCCGCGAAACGGTAATGCCGGCGGCCATGGCGTGACCGCCGCCCTTGGTCAGAAGACCGGCCGCGACCGCCTGGCGCACGGCCGCGCCGAGATCGACGCCCGGCAGCGACCGGCCGGAACCGGTGCCGACATCGCCGGTGAAGGCAATCGCGAAGGCCGGCCGCTTGAACCGCTCCTTCAGACGCGAGGCGACGAGGCCGACGACGCCGGCATGCCAGCCGGTGCCGGCGGTGACCACCACCGCAGTCCCTTCCTCCAGCGGCCCCAGCGCTGCCAGCGCCTCGGCTTCCGCCTCGGCCACCGTGCCAAGCTCGACCACCTGCCGCTCGCGGTTCAGCCGGTCGAGCTCGGCCGCGATGCGCTGCGCCTCGAGCGTGTCGCCCGTCGTCAGAAGCCGCGCGCCGAGACCGGCATCACCGATCCGGCCGCCGGCATTGATGCGCGGACCGATCAGAAAGCCAAGATGATAGGGCGTCGGCGGACCGTCGAGGCGGGCCACGTCCATCAGCGCGCGCAGCCCGACATTGTCGCGCCTGCGCATGACGGCAAGGCCGCGCGCGACGAAAGCCCGGTTGAGCCCGGTCAGCGGCACGACATCGGCCACCGTGCCGAGCGCAACGAGGTCGAGGAGGCGCATCAGGTCTGGCTCGGGCCGCGCCGAACTCCAGAAGCCCCGCGCGCGCAAGGCCCGGTTGAGCGCCACCACCAGCATGAAGGTGACGCCGGCCGCGCAGAGGTGGCCGAGCCCGGAGAGGTCGTCGAGCCGGTTGGGATTGACGAGGGCCGCAACCGCGGGAAGCGTCTCGTCGGCCTGGTGATGGTCGACCACCACCACGTCGAAACCGATCCGGCCCGCCTCGGCCAGCACCTCGTGGCTGGTCGTGCCGCAGTCCAGCGTCACGAGCAGCGTCGCGCCATCGGCGCGCAGCGCCCGGATCGCGTCGCTGTTCGGGCCGTAGCCTTCGAAAATGCGGTCGGGAATGCGCACGACCGGAGCAATGCCGCAATCCCTGAGGAACAGCGTCAGCAGCGCCGAGGAGGTTGCGCCATCAACATCATAGTCGCCGAAGATCGCGATCTTTTCCTCGGCGAGCACCGCCCGCACGAGGCGTTCGACGGCCCGGTCCATGTCGGTCAGCACCGAGGGATCGGGCATGGCTGCCCGGATCGTCGGTTCAAGGAAGGCCTCGACGGCCTCGGCCGGGATCCCCCGGCCGGCGAGCACCCGCGCGAGAATGTCGGGCAGGTCGTGCGCCTGCGTGATCGCCAGCGCCTGTGCCCGGCCCAGATCGTCCAGCCGGTCGCGCCACGCGCGACCGAGAACCGATTGCCGGACCCCGAGGAACAGCCGCGGCGGGTTGAGCATGGGCGCCGGGCTCGTCAGTCGAGGTGGAACTTCTCGAACTGCCGGTGCTCGCCGAAAATGCGCCGGACGGTGCCGGTGGTCGAGCGATAGACGATGGTTTCGGTGGTGATCAGGTCGGGACCGAAAAAGACGCCCTTGAGCAGCGCGCCGTCGGTGACGCCGGTCGCGGCCACGATGACGTCGCCGGAAGCCATCTCCTCCATCGTATATTTCTTGTGCGGGTCCTTCACGCCCATGGTGCGGGCGCGCTCGACCTTGGCCTCCGAATCCAGAATGAGCCGGCCCTGCATCTGGCCGCCGACGCAGCGCAGCGCCGCCGCCGCCAGCACGCCCTCCGGCGCGCCGCCGATGCCGAGATAGATGTCGATGCCGGTCTCGGCCGCGCTCGCCGTGTGGATGACGCCGGCGACGTCGCCGTCGGTGATCAGGCGGATCGCCGCGCCCGTGCCGCGCACCGCCTCGATGAGCTTGGCGTGACGCGGCCGGTCCATGATCAGCGCGGTGATCTCGTTCGGCTTCACGCCCTTGGCCTTGGCGATGGCGTGGATATTGTCGACCGGCGAGGCGTCGAGGTCGACGACGCCCTTGGGATAGCCCGGGCCGACCGCGATCTTGTCCATATAGACGTCGGGCGCATAGAGCAGCGAGCCCTGCTCGGCCATGGCGATCACGGCGATCGAGCCCGGCATGTCCTTGGCGCAGAGCGTCGTGCCTTCCAGCGGGTCGAGGGCGATATCGACCTTCGGCCCGTGCTTGGTGCCGACTTCCTCGCCGATATAGAGCATCGGCGCCTCGTCGCGCTCGCCCTCGCCGATCACCACGCGGCCGTCGATCGGCAGCTTGTTCAATTCGCGCCGCATGGCATCGACCGCGGCCTGGTCGGCGGCTTTTTCATTGCCGCGCCCGCGCAAGCGCGCCGAAGCCACCGCCGCACGCTCGGTCACGCGCACGAGTTCCATCGACAGGACTCGCTCGATGACCAGGTTTTTCGGAACGGAAAGCCCGTGTTCGGACATGGCAATGCTCCCCTAGGAGGCTGTTTTTCAACTGCGTTCGATACGGATGACCTGCGGCCGCCCCAGGAGCACGCCGTCGGCATCCATGGCTTTCAGGGCGCGCTGCACCGCTGCCTCCGTCGTGGCATAGGTGATCAGCACGACCGGGGCCGGCGCTTCCGCGGCGGCAGGATCGGTGCCGCCCCGCACCGGGCCCGAACGCCTTTGAACAATGGATTCCAGCGAAATCTTGTTCTGCGCCATGCGCGAGGCGATTCTGGCCGCCGTGCCCGGCCGGTCGACCACTTCCAGGCGGATGTAATAGCCGCCTTCGTGACGGGTCAATGGCGCCCGGGTCGGCTGGGTGAGCGAGGCGATCGGCCGGATGAACGGCGCCGTGCGGTGGCCGCGGGCGATGTCGGCGATATCGGCGATGACGGCGGAGGCCGTCGCATCGCCGCCGGCGCCCGGGCCGACCAGGGTCAGATCGACGGCGTCAGCGTCGATCGCGACCGCGTTCAGCACGCCGTTGACCTGGGCGATCGCCGATTCCTTCGGCACGAAGGTGGGATGCACCCGCTGCTCGACGCCGTCGGCGGTGCGCTGGGCGACACCGAGCAGCTTTACCCGGTAGCCGAGTTCGTCGGCCATCTTCAGGTCGACCGGCTTGATCGACCGGATGCCTTCGATCGAGATGCCCTTGGTGTCGACCAGCGTGCCGAAAGCGAGGCTGGTAAGCAGCGAAAGCTTGTGGGCGGTGTCGAAGCCGTCGACGTCGAAGGTCGGATCGGCTTCGGCATAACCGAGCCGCTGCGCGTCCTCCAGGCAGGACTCGAACGAAATCCCCTCCTCCGCCATGCGCGTGAGGATATAGTTGCAGGTGCCGTTGAGGATGCCGTAGACGCGCTCGATGGCATTGCCGACCAGACCCTCGCGCAGGGTCTTGATCACCGGGATGCCGCCGGCGACCGCCGCTTCGAAATTCAGCGGCACGCCCTTTTTCTCGGCGCGGCGGGCGAGCGCCGTGCCATGGGCGGCGAGCAGCGCCTTGTTCGCCGTCACCACGGCCTTGCCGGCGCCGAGCGCCGTCTCGACCGCCTGCTTGGCCGGGCCTTCGGCGCCGCCCATCAGTTCGACGAAGACATCGATATTGCCGTCGGCGGCGAGCGCCACGGGATCGTCGACCCAGCGCATGCCGTCGAGCGCGATGCCGCGGTCGCGGTTGCGATCGCGCGCCGAGACCGCCACGACCTTGATCCGCCGGCCCGAGGCCTCGTTCAGCAGGTTGTCGCGCTTGGCCATCAGACGGACGACCGATGCGCCCACCGTGCCGAGGCCGGCAATGCCGATCCTCAAAGCCCCCGCCGCGCCGGAACCGGCGACGCCTACCTTCGAAATGTCCTGCATGAGGAACTGATCCGCGACATCAGCGGCGATGCGCCGCGCCGGGCTTGTGCCCGATTTGGCCGGTCAAGGCAAGGAATGGCAGGCCGCGCGCGGCCGCCTCAATCGATGAGGTGGTCGATGCCCCTGACGAGCCCGACCTGGCCGCCGACCTTGCGCACGGCAAGCAGCGTGCCGCCGACATAGGGCGCGGCGGAGGCGCCGGCGTCGTGGCGGATCGTCAGCCTTTCGTCCGGCAGGCCGAAGATCGCCTCCGCCGAGAGGATATAGGAGGGCATGCGCACCGAATGGACCTGGACGGCGATGCCGCCGTCATTGACGGCGCCGCCGCGCGTCTCCTGGATGCCGCCGAGCTCGCCGACGGGCTTCGCCGTGCCGGCGAGGCGCACCTTCGACAGGATCTCGCCGAGCTCGCGGCCGGTTCCCGACGGCGTATCGGGCTTCTTCGCCGAGGCATAGTCGATGATCTCGACGTCGGGAATATGGCGGGCCGCAATGGTGGCGAAGCGCTTCAGCAGCGAGGCCGTGATGGAGAAATTGCCCGCGGCGATGACGCCGCGCCCGGCGGCCCGCGCAGCGGCGTCGATCTCGGCATAGTCCGCCGCCGAAAGGCCCGAAGTTCCGACGATCACATGGCGCCCCGCGCCGACGGCCGCCAGCGCATGGCCCTTCACGACATGCGGCTTGGTGTAGTCGACGACCACGTCGGCCGGCGCGGCGAGCGCCTCATCGAGGCTCGCCGTCACCGTCACGCCGAGCGCCGGCATGCCGGCGGCGATGCCGGCATCCTCGCCCGCCGCCGACCGTGCGACCGCACCGGCAAGCTCCAGATCCGTCGCGGCGCTGACCGCCTTGACGAGTTCACGGCCGACCCAGCCGGTCGCACCGACGACGATGACCTTGATCATGTGCCTGCCTGCTTGTCTGTCCTGCCAACCGGTCGCGCCGATTATCGTCCGGCGGCCGCGAGCGGCACCACATTGTGCAGCGTCGTGGCGGCGGTGTCGAAGAAGCGCTTGACGTTGCGCGCGGCCTGCTTGATGCGCTGCTCGTTCTCGACCACCGCGATGCGCACATAGTCGTCGCCGTGCTCGCCGAAGCCGATGCCGGGAGCGACCGCGACTTCGGCCTTCTCGACCAGCAGCTTGGCGAATTCGAGCGAGCCGAGCGACTTGAACGGCTCCGGGATCGGCACCCAGGCGAACATCGAGGCCTGCGGCGCGGGAACGGCCCAGCCGCTCTTGCCGAAGCTGTCGATCAGCACGTCACGCCGCTTGCGATAGGTCTCGCGCATTTCGCGGATGCAGTCCTCGGGACCGTTCAGCGCGGCGGTCGCCGCCACCTGCACCGGCGTGTAGGCACCATAGTCGAGATAGCTCTTCACCCGCGCGAGCGCCGCGCAGAGGCGCTCGTTGCCGACCGCAAAGCCCATGCGCCAGCCGGCCATGGAAAAGGTCTTGGACATCGAGGTGAATTCGACCGCGACATCGAAGGCGCCGGGCACCTGCAGGATCGAGGGCGGCGGGTTGTTGTCGTCGAAATAGACCTCGGCATAGGCGAGGTCGGAAAGCACGATGAGCTCGTGCTTCTTCGCAAAGCGCACCAGTTCGCCATAGAAGGCGAGATCCGCCACCTGCGCCGTCGGGTTGGAGGGATAGCAGACGACCACCGCAATGGGCTTCGGGATCGAATGCTGCATCGCGCGCTCCATGGCGCGGAAATACTCGTCGTCCGCCGTCGCCGGCACGGAGCGGATGACGCCGCCGGCCATCAGGAAGCCGAAGGCGTGGATCGGATAGCTCGGATTCGGGCAGAGCACGACGTCGCCCGGCGCGGTGATCGCCTGGGCCATGTTGGCAAAGCCCTCCTTCGAGCCCAGCGTCGCGATGACCTGGGTCTCCGGATTGAGCTTCACGCCGAAACGGCGGGCATAGTAGGCCGCCTGCGCGCGCCGCAGCCCCGGAATGCCCTTGGAGGCGGAATAGCGGTCCGTGCGCGGCTTGCCGATGGTTTCCTTGAGCTTCTCGATCACGTGGTCGGGCGCCGGCAGGTCCGGATTGCCCATGCCGAGATCGATGATGTCCACGCCCTTAGCTCGCGCCGCGGCCTTCACCTTGTTCACTTGCTCGAACACATAAGGCGGCAGGCGACGGATGCGGTGAAAGTCGGTCGTGGTCATTGGTTCGGGTCGTCTTGGCTGGTGTGGAATCCTGGTGTCGTGACACCTTTCGCGCGGCTTGCTCCGATGCGGAACCGAGATCGCGCGAAAGCCATCAAAACGTTAAGCGATTTAATAAATTGCCAGCGCCCCGTCTCCGGCATCGGCGCCGTCCCGAAATCGGGGCGAGCGCACGTGCAGGACACCGGAAGCTCCGGCAAGGCCGCCAGACCTAACACGGCGCGGGCGGCAGCGGAATGCTTGTCTGATCGGTTGTTGCGCCCCGCCGGCCGAAACCGGCCCCGATGCGGCTCAGCGGCGCGGCTGGGATTGCGGCAGCGGCTCGTCTTCTTCGATGGCCGGACGCGAGCCCGGATCCGGACCGCGCACGCGCCCGGACGAGGTCAGGCGGCGGTCCATGGCTCCGACCTGGTTGTCGCGGGCGGCCTGCAGCGCGCGCTGGCGCTCGGCCTGCTGGGCCGCAGTGAGCAGTTCGGGCGTTTCCGACGAGCGTGCCGGCGGCGTCACGCGCGGCGGTTGCGGCAGGCGCGAGATGAGGGTTGCCGAGCCGTAGCCGCTCGCCCGGATCGGCTGCGGCTGCCAGAGGCCGCCGCCGGCAACGGCGGGCAAGGGAATGCGGCGCGAGGGACCATAGGGCGAGGGATATTCGTCGTTGGCGGTCTGGCAGCCGCCGAGCGCCAGCGCCGCGAGGGCGATCACGCCGAGGCCGGCCTTGGCTCCGCGGGCCCTGGCCCGGCCGGTTCCGGCAGCACCTGCCCCGCCCGCTCTCGCTGCCGTCCCAGCCTTATCCGTCATGTCCCGCATATCGATCTCCAGAGAGCCTCGCCGCCATCTTTCGCTGGCGGTGTGCTCGCGGCCTTCCTAATATGGATCGGGCAAAAAGTGGACCGATTTCGTACCGGTGTCGTGATCCCGAAATTCGCAGCTTCCTATATCAGGCGAGCGGGCGAATTTCGAAACCAAAACGACACGGGGGCTCGACAGGGTGCTAGCGTCCTTGTCGAATCCGAAAGGCGCCCGACATTCCGGTATCGGGATGCGGCGCGTCTCGGGCTCGAGGCGCTGGACGAAAGCGGCGAAAACCGGAGGGAAGCTCATGGCGAAAGGCGATTCGAGCAAGCCGAAGGCACCCAGTGCTCCACGCGGTGCGGCCAGACGCTCGAAGGCTGCCGCCGAGCCGGTCGAAGCCGGGCGCCCGCGCAGCGCAGCCGCCAAGGCCGCGAAACCGGCGGTCAAGCAGGCTCCGGCGCACGCCGCTCCCGCCAAGGTCTCGGCTGCGAAAGCCGCCGGAGCGAGCGCCAAGCCGCGCCCGGCCAAATCCAGAACGGCAGCCAAGAGCCCGGCCGCGCCGAGCGCGGCGGCTGCGGCCACGCCGCCGGCTCGGCCGCACCTCGTGGCGATCGAAGGCGGTGCCGCCCAGCGCCAGGCTGCGGCACAAAGTCCAGCCCCGGCCGCGGCGGCCGGCGCCGGTGATCACGGCAGCGACGATCCGTTCCGCTTCCGGGCGATGGATGTCGAGCGCCTCTCGTCCAACGTCGCGCGCATGATCGAGCTCGGCGGCAAGGCCTTCGCCGCCTATATGAAGCCGCGCGAGACCGGCAGCCATTCGAGCGAACAACCCGAAGGCTTGGCCGATATCGTCAAGACGCTGGGTCTCGTTGCCGAATTCTGGCTGAAGGATCCGCAGCGGGCGATGACCATCCAGTCGGAATTCACCAGCCGCTACATGGAGCTGTGGGCCGCTTCGCTGAAGATGATGGGCGGCGAAAAGGCCGAGCCGGTGGTAAAACCCGACGCCCGCGACAACCGGTTCAAGGACCGGCAGTGGAGCGACAACGCCTTTTTCGACTTCCTCAAGCAGTTCTACCTCGTGACCACGGGGCTTGCCGAGCGCTTCGTCGAACGGGCCGAGCTCGACGGCCACACCAAGCACAAGGCCGGCTTCTACATGCGGCAGATCGTCAACGCCCTGTCGCCGTCCAATTTCGTGCCGACCAATCCCGAGCTGCTGCGCGAGACCATCGGCTCGAGCGGCGAGAACCTGGTGCGCGGCATGCAGCTGCTGGCCGAGGACATCGAGCGTGGCGGCGGCGACCTGAAGATCCGCCAGTCCGACGACAGCCCCTTCGCCCTCGGCAAGAACCTGGCGGTCACGCCCGGCAAGGTGATCTACGAAAACGACCTGATGCAGCTCATCCAATATTCCCCGACCACCGAGAAGGTCGGTGCGGTGCCGCTGCTGATCATTCCGCCCTGGATCAACAAGTTCTACATCCTCGACCTCGTCCAGGACAAAAGCTTCATCAAATGGGCGGTCGACCAGGGCCTGACCGTGTTCGTCGTGTCCTGGGTCAACCCCGACCAGCGGCATGCCCGCAAGAGCTTTGCCGACTACATGCATGAGGGGCCGATCGCCGCCCTGAAGGTGGTGGGCGAAGTGACCGGCCAGAAGCGGTCGCACGTCATCGGCTATTGCGTCGGCGGCACGCTGCTCGCGGTCACGCTCGGCTACATGGCGGCCAAGGGCATCGACCTCGTCGAGACGGCGACCTTCTTCACCACCCAGGTCGACTTCACCCATGCCGGCGACCTCAAGGTGTTCGTCGACGAGGATCAGATCCAGACGCTGGAAAAGCGGATGGCCCAAACCGGCTATCTGGAAGGCAGCCAGATGGCCAATGCCTTCAACATGCTGCGGTCGAACGACCTGATCTGGTCCTACGTCGTCAACAACTACATGAAGGGCAAGACGCCGATGCCCTTCGACCTGCTCTACTGGAACGCCGATTCGCCGCGCATGCCGGCGGCCAATCATTCCTTCTATCTGCGCCACTGCTATCTCAACAACGACCTGTCCAGCGGCCGCATGGAGGTCGACGGCGAGAAGCTCGACCTGAAGAAGGTCAAGGTGCCCGTCTACAACCTCGCCGCGCGCGAGGACCATATCGCCCCTGCCCGCTCGGTGTTCCTCGGCTCGTCGGCCTTCGGCGGACCGGTGGAATATGTCATGGCCGGGTCCGGGCACATTGCCGGCGTCGTCAATCCGCCGGCCAAGGGCAAATACCAGCATTGGACCGGCGGCCCGCCGGTCGGCGATTTCGACGCCTGGGTCGCCAAGGCGACCGAACATCCCGGCTCGTGGTGGCCGCACTGGCGCGAATGGATCAGGCGCCATGACGGCAAGGAGGTTGCGGCCCGCGCGATCGGCAATAAGAAGCATCGGCCGATCGAAGACGCGCCCGGCCGCTATGTGAAGGTGAAATATTGAGCCAGAGAATACCGATGAGCGAGCGCCCGCCGCTCGACGCCTATCCGTTCGTCACCGTGCATCCCATCCGCTACGGCGATCTCGACCCGAACAACCACGTCAACAACGCCGTCATCGCCACCTATCTGGAGATCGGCCGCACCGAGTTCTTCGCGCGCGAAAGCATCCGGCTGACCAGCGAGGGACGCGGCATCTCGCTGGTCCATCTGGAGATCTACTATCACCGGGAAATCCTCTATCCCGGCTTCGTCCAGATCGCGACGGGCATCGTCAAGGTCGGCGGCGCTTCGCTCGCCTTCGACCAGGCGGTTTTCGTCGACGGCGAGCGCCATGTCAGCGCCTCGACCACCACGGCGCAGGTCGACCTGTCGATCAAGCGCTCGACGCCCTGGAACGACACCCAGCGCGCCCGCTTCGCCACCTTGATGATGCGCTGATCCGTCGCGCGGCGCCTCAGCGCGCCGCGCTCGGCCCGGTGCTTGCGATATCGCCGATCATCCTGACCCGGACACGGCGCGCATCGCCCGGCAGGTAGGACAGCGGAATGTCCTCGACCTCGATGGTCGCGAGCGTTTCCGCGTCGGCGCCCGCCTCGACCGCGCGCCGCGCGGCCTCAGCCTCGGCCCGATCGATCGCTTCGGCCCGGCCCATCCCGGTAAAGATCTGGTCGACCTCGCCGCTCACCTGCGCGATCGCCGCGCCGACCGCGTTGGCAACCGCATGATGCGGCACCCTGACGACCTCCGAAGCCCCCGCAACCGCATCGGGGATGAGGAAGCTGCCGCCGCCGACCGCAAGGAGCGGCACATCGGCGGCATCGGTCTTCATCCGGTCGACCCCGTCGCAGATCATCTCGCCCATGCGCCGGCTGACGGCCTCGACGAAACCGGGCGTCAGAGCCGCAAGCCGGTCCCGGTCGCCGAGCGTGATACGGCCGGCGGCCACCGCGATGTCGGTTGCCGTCAGCGTGTCGCCGCCACAGGAGATCGCCTTCTGGAGCAGCCGGTAGCCGACGCTGCGCGGCCCGATCGCCAGGCCGTCGGCGGAGATCTCGGTGCCGCCGCCGAGGCCGAGCGACAGGAGGTCGGGCATGCGGAACAGCGTGCGGACGCCGCCGATCTCGACGGCCGCATTGGCCTCGCGCGGGAAGCCCCCCTTCAGATAGCCGATATCGCTGGTGGTGCCGCCGACATCGACCACGATGCCGTCGTCGAGGCCGGAAAGGAATGCCGCGCCGCGCATGCTGTTGGTCGGACCTGAGGCGAAACAATAGACCGGATACCGCTCGGCGAGGCTCGCATGCATGATGGTGCCGTCGTTCTGCGTGAGATAGAGCGGCGCGGTGATGCCGCTCTGGCGCAGCGCGTCGACGAAGGCCGCCGTCGTCTTGCGGGCCAGCGCCTGCAGCCCGGCATTGAGCAGGGCGACGTTCTCGCGCTCCAGCAGGCCGATGCGGCCGAGCTCCGACGACAGCGTGATGCCGATGCCGGGTGCCTCCTCGCGCAGGATGTCGGCGGCCTCCGCTTCGTTTTCGGCGGTCAGCGGCGAGAACACGCTGGTGATGGCAACCGCGGCGATGCCGGCGTCGGCGATCCTGCGCGCCGCAGCACGGATGGCGCCCCGGTCGAGCGGCACGAGCGGCCGGCCGTCATATTCATGCCCGCCGGCGACCATGTCGATCCGTCCATGCACGACCGCGGCGAGATCCGCCGGCCAGTCGATGAAGGGCGGCAGGCCGGCATTGGCCGGCAGGCCAATGCGCAGAGCCGCCACCTTCTGAAGCCCGCGCCGCTCGACCACCGCATTGGTGAAATGGGTGGTGCCGATCACCACGGTTTCGATCGCCCGCGCCGCCGGCGCGTCACCGGCTGCCGCGAGGAGATCGGCAAGCGCCGTCCTGACGCCGGACAGCACGTCCTCCGTCGTGGCGGTCTTGATCGCGGCCACCACCTTGCCGCTGTCGACCAGGACGGCGTCCGTATTGGTGCCGCCGACATCGATACCGATCCGGCTCATGCCCTGATCTCCCCGCCCGAACCTTTGAAAACGCTGACATAATCGACATCGTGACCGAACGCCCGCGGCCCGACATGGGCGAGCCCCTTGGGAGTGCGGTGGATATCCGGAGACGGCAGCGCGATGACGCTGACCCGCTGCCCATAGCGCAGGCTCTCCGTTCCGATGGCTTCGCCCGACACGCTGTCGAGCACGCAGATGAGATCCGGCGTCGTGACCGCAACCGCGCCGTCGCGCCAGCCGATCGTATATTCGTTCTGGAACGCGACGGAGAAGCGCGCCCCGGCATCGCCGTCGAGGCCGGCCATCGTCACTTCGCCGCGCAGGAAGCCCTCCGTCGTGCGCCGCTGCACGTCGGTAACCTTGCCGCGGAACAGCATGAGGCCGTCGGCCGCGGCGATGGTGGCTGCGACCGGATCCTCGTGGGCGGCCCGCGCCCGACGCACCTCGCGGCCGAGGGCGATCGCGCGCGACGTGGTATGGACGATCGCGTGGCGCTTGACCTCGAGGCCGGTACGCGGCGCCTGGCAGGTGGCGGCGACCGAGCCGAGCTCGGTGCAGACCTTGCGCCGCAGGCGCTCCATCCAGGTCCAGCTCGCCGCCCGCGCGACGATCACCTCGTTGTCGCGGATATCGGCGAGCGCATGCGGGAACACGGCAAGATCGGCAATGGCGAAGCTGGTCATCTGCGCTTCCGGGAAGGCCCGCCCCATGGCGTCCGCATCGACCACCGGAAGCCCGCTCGCCGCCGCCACCAGCAGCGGCTGGAAGGCGTTGCTGCCGCCGACCTCGATGCTCATCACCGCCCGGAACCGCTTGCCCAGATAGGCTTCCATCATGCGCACCGGTTTCACCGCCAGGTCCGGATCGGTCATCCGTTCCTGAAAGACAAGCGGCGCCCCCATGGTCGATACGACGGCGACGAGATCGTCGTCGGCAAGATCTCGCGGATCGATGAGATCGACATGACCGCCGTCTTCGTAGAATTTGCGCATGCCGAGATAGGACGAATACGGCGAGCCGCCGCCTCCGGTGCCAAGAATCCAGGCCCCCGTGGCCAATGGCTCCAGCTCTTCTCGCTCAATCTTGCGTTGCATGGTGTCCCCGTTTCGTGTTGATGCCAGACTACGGGGCAGCCGTGGGGTCATCTATACGTGCGCACTCGTATCGGAGGGATGAGACGTGGCAGACGAGCGCGCGCCCCGCATCGCGGTCATCACCATCGGTCAGAGCCCGCGCCCCGACCTGATGCCGGAAATGCGCTCGATCCTCGGCGATGTCGACTGCGACGAGTTCGGCGCGCTCGACGGCCTCGGCCGCGACGCGATCCTCGAACACGCGCCGGCGGAGGAGGATTTCGGCCTGTTCGCGCCGCTCGCCGACGGCACCCATGTCGTGGTGCAGGTCCGTTTCGCCGCCGAGCGGGCGGAGACGCTGATCGCCCATGTCGACGGCCTCGGCTACGACCTCATCGTGCTCGCGACCACCGGCGTCTTCACATCCTTTTCGACCCGCACGCCGCTGATCCACGGCCAGAGCGCCGTGGATGCGTGGATCGCGGCGCTGGTGGTCGGCGATGCCCGCATCGGCGTGATCTTTCCCCTGCCCCGCCAGGGCGCGGTGCTCGCCGCCTTCGGCTACGGCACCTTGCTGCAGAGCGCCCATGCCACCGTCGAAGGCGGCCACAGCGCGCGCCTCGCCGATGCCGCGAGCACGGTGACGGGCGCCGACCTGATCCTGATGCATTCGGTCGGCTATACGGAGGCCATGGCGCGCCAGGTGGCGGAAACAACCGGCAAGCTGGTCGTGCCGGCCCGCCGCATCATCGCCGGCGCCGCCCGCATGCGGCTCGCCGACATGACCGGCGGCCGGGTCGGGCCATCGGCCGAGAACTATTCGGGGCCGGAGCTGATGAAACGCCTCGCCGGCGCCACCGACGGCCTGACCCCGCGCGAGCGCGAAGTGCTGGTGCATGTGCTGGAGGGCGGCGCCAACAAGCTGATCGCCCGCGCCCTCGGCATCAGCCACCGCACCGTCGAGATCCATCGCGCCCGGGCCATGGCAAAGCTCGGCGCCGGCTCGGTGACCGAGCTGATCCGGCGGGCGCTGATGACGCCGCAGCGCTGAGCGGCCGGCCCTCCCGCCCCTTTAAGTGCGCGCACGTATATCGAGGCTGCGGACCCGTCTCTACCGTTTCCCGAAAATCGACGACAGGGAAACGCCGCGATGACGACGCAAGAGCTGACCTCCGGTGCAGCATCGGCACCCGCCGATCCGGCCGCTGCCGCGCCCGAACCCGCCGTGCCTCGCCATCCCCGCGTCATCGCGCCGGCAACGCTCATCCTCGTGCTGATCATGTCGGTGTTCGGCGGCATTATCGGCATGCAGATCCTGACCACGCTCGGCATCACGCCGAACACCTCGATCGTCGGCGCGCTCGCCGCCATGGCGCTGGCGCGCATCCCGCTGCGGCTGTTTCGCCACTATCGCTCGACCCATGTGCAGAACCTGGTGCAGAGCGCCATATCCTCGGCGACCTTCGGCGCGGCCAACAGCCTGTTGCTGCCGATCGGCATTCCCTATGTGCTCGGCCGGCCCGATCTGATCCTGCCGATGTTCGTCGGCGTTGGCGCGGCCATGCTGCTCGACGGCTTTCTGCTCTACCGCCTCTACGGCAGCGCCATGTTTCCCGCCGAGGGGGCCTGGCCGCCGGGCGTCGCCGCGGCCGAGGCGATCCGCGCGGGCGACGAGGGCGGCCGCAGCGCGGTGATCCTCGGCCTCGGCATAGGCTGCGGCGCGGCCGGCTCGTGGCTCGGCGTCCCCATGTCGGCCTTCGGGTCGGCCTTCATCGGCAATATCTGGGCGCTCTCCATGTTCGGCCTCGGCCTGCTGCTGCGCGGCTATTCCAGCGTCCTGTTTTCCGGCCCGGCCTTCGCCGACATCGTGCCGCGCGGCGATCTTGCCGCCGCCTTCGTGCCCCATGGCCTGATGGTCGGCGCCGGCCTCATGGCGCTCGTGCAGATGCTGCCGCATATCGTGAAGAAGCCGGCAGCAGCCGGCGGCGGCGTGATCGACATTCGCCGGACGCTCGGTTTCGGCTCGCTCGCCTATGTCGCGATCGCGGCCGTCATCGCGGTCGCCGGCGGGCTGCTGACCGAGATGCCCCTCGGCCTCCTCATCGCCTTCGTGCTCTATGCCGCGCTGGCGGCGCTCATCCACGAGCTCATCGTCGGCCTCGCGGCCATGCATACCGGCTGGTTCCCGGCCTTCGCGGTGGCGCTGATCACCCTGATGATCGGCATCATGATCGGCTTTCCGATCACCGCGCTTGCCCTGCTCGCCGGCTTCACCGCCGCCACCGGCCCCGCCTTCGCCGATATGGGTTACGACCTCAAGGCGGGCACCCTGCTGCGCGCGGGATACTCCACCCGCTTCGAGATCGAGGGACGCCGCGAGCAGTTCTATGCCGCGCTCATCGCCTTTTGCGTCGCCATCGTCATCGTCGCCCTGTCCTGGCAGAGTTTCTTCGCCCGCGACCTCGTTCCGCCGATCGACCGGGTCTACGCCGCGGCGATCCATGCCGGCGTGTCCGGATCGACCGCCCGCAACCTCATGATCTGGGCCATTCCGGGCGCGGTCCTGCAGCTTCTCGGCGGTCCGAAGCGCCAGCTCGGCGTGCTGCTCGCGACCGGCCTGCTGCTGTCGAGCCCGCTCGCCGGCTGGGCCGTGCTGACGGGCATCGTCCTGCGCCTCCTCTGGCTGCGCCGCCGCGCGCCGGCCGGCCAGACCACCATGGAGGTGTTCGCCGGCGGGGTGATCGCGGGCGACGCCCTGTTCTCGTTCACGGCATCGGTCGCGGCCAATGCCATTCGCGGCCGCTGAGGCCGAGGACAGGCGCCCGGCGTTCCGGGCGCCCGGCCGCCTTCAGGGGAACAGCGCGATCTGCTCGAGCCCCAGCGTCTCGGGATAGCCGAGCACCAGGTTCATGTTCTCGACCGCCTGGCCCGACGCGCCCTTGACCAGGTTGTCGATGGCCGAAACCACGATCACCCGGTTCGGCACGCGGTCTTGGACGAGGCCGATCATGATCAGGTTGGAGCCGCGGACATGCCGGGTCTGCGGCGTCTGGCCGAGCGGCAGGAGGTGCACGAAGGGCTCGCGTGCATAGGCCTGGGCGATGATCGCGTGCAGGTCGGCCGCGGTCCGGCCGCGCTTGGCGGTGACATAGGTGGTCGCCAGCATGCCCCGGCTCATCGGCATGAGGTGGGGTGTGAAGGTGGCGAGGACGGGCTTGCCGGCGGCGATCGACAGCTCCTGGTCGAGCTCCGAGGAATGCCGGTGCCCGGCGACGCCATAGGCGTGCAGGCCTTCCGTCACCTCGCAGTAGAGGCTGCCTTCCTTGGCCGCGCGGCCAGCGCCGGAGACACCGGACTTGGCGTCGACGACAATGTTGTCGCTATCGATCGCCTTCTTCTTCAGGAGCGGCGCGAGCGGCAGGATCGAGCAGGTCGGGTAGCAGCCGGGATTGGCGACCAGCCGCGCCTTCTTGATCGCCGCCCTGTGCAGCTCCGGCAGGCCGTACACGGCCTCGGCCTGGACGTCGAGCGCATGATGTTCGTGACCATACCAGCGGGCATAGTCGGCCGGGTTGGCGAGCCGGAAATCGGCCGAGAGGTCGACCACCTTGATGTCGCTGCGCGCCTTCAGGATGGAAGCGATCACCGTCTGCGTCGTGCCATGCGGCAGCGCGCAGAAGACGAGATCGACCGCTGCCGCCTTCCAGTCGATGCTGTCGATGGACACGAGGTCGGGCAGTTGGAACGGCGCGAATTGCGGGAACACCTCCGCCATCGGCTGGCCGGCCTTGCGGTCCGCGGTCATCAGCACGATCTCGACGCGCGGATGCCTGAGCAGCAGGCGAACGAGTTCCGATCCGGTATAGCCGGACGCGCCGAGGATGGCGATTTTGGCCTTGGTAGCCATGGCAGGTCTCCGCAGGGACGAAGGATGAGACGGGTTTTGGGGGTGGTTCAGGCGAAAAAAAAGCCGCGCTGGCTGCGCGGCGATCGGATCGACCAGGGCAAGCGACCGCGCGCGCTCATCGCAGGATGAGACGGCGGCGTCGGGTGCAGGTCGAGATCGTGTTCATGGCGGGGTTATGTGCGGGCGGACGGCCGGCCTGTCAAGCCCTTTCGGGGCTGAATCGAAAGGCGGTTCGATATCGCGTGCCAAGACCGGAAAGTACCAGCTACGATGACACGACCAGAGCGGAGATGCCCATGCTGAGGGGAAGCTGTCTTTGCGGCGCGGTAGCCTATGAGGTCGACGCCGAGGCGGGGCCGATCGTCCACTGCCATTGTCGGACATGCCGCAAGGCACACGGCTCGGCCTTCTCCAGTGTCAGCAATGTTCCGCGTGACGCATTCCGATGGACACGCGGCGAAGCGATCCTCGGCCGCTTTGAATCATCGCCCGGAAAGACCCGTCATTTCTGCACGCGCTGCGGTTCGCACATCCTGGCCGCCCGCCAGGGCCAGCCGACGGTGCTGCTGCGCCTGGGATGCCTGGATACGCCGATCGCCGAGACGCCGACGGCGCATATCTGGCGATCGGACGCGGCGACCTGGTACGACCCGAAGACCGCGCTGCCCGAGTTTCCCGGCGGTATGCCGGCTCGTTCGAAATAGGCGGTGGCCGCCTGACGGTGGAGACGCGGCCGGGGCGCGCGGAAGTCAGTCGCGGCTGGACTCCGGCTGCACAACACCGCGCCTATCGGTTCACCCCGGGGGCGCCTGCGCTCGACGATAACGATCGAAGGTCGTCCCATAGGCCGCGCGCTGCCCTTGCGCCGTGAAGCCAAGCGCCAGCGCGGTGGCAATCGAGGGCCGGTTCTGTGGGTCGATCAGCGCGAGCACCTCGGCAAGGCCGACCGTCGCGAAGCCGTGAGACAAAACACGGGCGGCCGCCTCGCGGGCGTAGCCCCTGCCCCAGGCCGCACGCGGCAGACGCCAGCCGATCTCGACGCCCGGTCCGCTCCCTTCGACCGGGATCAGCAGCACGGTGCCGAGGAAATCGTGCGGCGACAGCTTCGAACGGATCGTCCAATGTCCGAGCCCCGGGCCGAAATCATGGCCGATACGCCCGGCGAGCGCGGCACGGTAGCCCGCGGGATCGAAACCGTCGCGGAAAGCCGGCGGCATGAAGCGCCGCACGATCGGATCGGCATCCATCGCGACGAAATCCTCGATATCGCACGCGGCGCGCGGGTCGAGGATCAGTCGCTCGGTCGACATCCGGGGAACCATGACCTCTCCGAACCGCAACCTTCGGCCGCGCCGCGCTCACCGGTTCGCGCCCGGCACCCACAACACGTCGCGCGCGCCCTTGTCGTTGAGGTAGCGGCCGGCGACGAACAGGAAATCCGAGAGACGGTTGATATAGTGGAGCGAGGCCTGCGACACGATCTCGCCGGCCTGGCGCGACAGCGCCACCATGACGCGCTCGGCCCGCCGGCTGATCGTGCGGGCAAGATGCAGGTGGGCCGCCGCCGGGCTGCCGCCCGGCAGGATGAAGCTCTTCAGCGGCTTCAGCTCGGCATTCAGCCGATCGATCTCGCCTTCGAGGCGCGTGACCTGCGCCGGCACGATGCGCAGCGGCTCGTAAGGCAGCGCCTCGCCGGTATCGGGCGTCGCGAGATCGGCGCCGAGATCGAACAGATCGTTCTGGATCCGCGACAGCATGGCGTCGAGCTCGCCCTGGTCGGCGGTATGCAGGCGCGCGAGCCCGATCGCCGCATTGGCCTCGTCGACGATGCCATAGGCCTCGACGCGCAGGTCGAACTTGAGCCGCCGGCCGCCGGCGGCGAGCCCGGTGGTGCCGTCATCGCCGGTACGCGTGTAGATCTTGTTGAGCTTGACCATGGTTCTCCCGCCCCTGCCCGCCGGTCAGCCGCCGCTGGCCTTCAGCCAGATCGCGATCACGATGACGATGATCGCCAGGAACTGGAGCCCGACGCGCCAGCGCATCAGGGTTTGCGACGTGCTGGCCGGGCCGTTGCGCAGCATGTTGACGAGCCCCATCAGCAGCACGACGGCAACCGCGCCGATGGCGATGGGGACGAACATCGTGAAGTTCATGGGTCTTTTCCACTGTCGGGCGCCATGCCTTTCGGACGGCGCGCTCCCCATCCAGATGTAAGCGATCGGTCGCGGCGATGCCATGGCGCAACGGGAGCGCTATGGCGGAACCGCGAGGCGAAGGCCAGGGTTCCAGAACGGTGCAATGTCTGATATCGGGCCGCGATCGCCGCCTGGCCATATCCATGACCGAGCGTGGCAACCCGCAATTGTGGGGGCTTTCGCCGCTTCTGTTTCCGTTCCGTTCGCTTCCGGGCGCGCATGTGCCAAGATAAGCGAATCGATTCGGGCACCTTCGCCGGATTTTCCGGCCAGGCCCCTTTTGAGCTCATGGTGTACAATGGATTCCAACGACCTGTTCGAGCGATCCGGTTCGGAAAAGCCGGCCGCCGCGCGCGCAGCCGCCGGCCGGCCAAAGGCCGAGCCGGTCAAGGCTCAGGCGAAAGCCGGCGCCGGCACGCCGGGCGAACAGGGCTATACCGCCTCCTCCATCGAGGTTCTGGAAGGGCTTGAGCCTGTCCGGCGCCGTCCGGGCATGTATATCGGCGGCACCGACGAGAAGGCGCTGCACCACCTCTTCGCCGAAGTCATCGACAATTCCATGGACGAGGCCGTGGCTGGCCATGCCACCTGGATCGATGTCGAGCTCGACGCCGACGGGGCGCTGACGGTCACCGACAACGGCCGCGGCATCCCGATCGACCCGCATCCCAAATTCCCGGGCAAGTCGGCGCTCGAGGTCATCATGTGCACCCTGCACGCGGGCGGCAAGTTCGACTCCAAGGTCTACGAGACCTCGGGCGGCCTGCACGGCGTCGGCGTCTCGGTGGTCAATGCGCTGTCCGTCGAGCTCGACGTCGAAGTCGCGCGCAGCCAGACCCTCTACCGCCAGCGCTTCTCCCGCGGCGTTCCGCTGGGAGGCCTCGAGGAGCTCGGCCGGGTGCAGAACCGGCGCGGCACGAGGATCCGCTTCCTGCCCGATCCGCAGATCTTCAAGGACGGCCATCACTTCAAGCCGGCGCGCCTGTTCAAGATGGCGCGGTCCAAGGCCTATCTGTTCGGCGGCGTCGAGATCCGCTGGAGCTGCGCCCCGGAGCTGGTCAAGGGCACGGACGTTCCGGAAAAGGCCGTTCTGCGCTTCCCCGGCGGCCTGAAGGACTATCTCGCCGCCACCCTCACCGGCGCGACCATGGTCCACCAGGACATCTTTTCCGGCAAGATCGACCGCCAGGGCCACGGCTCGGCGGAATGGGCGATCGGCTGGGTCGGCGACCAGGACGGCTTCATCTCGTCCTACTGCAACACCATCCCGACCCCCGAGGGCGGCACCCATGAGCAGGGCCTGAGGATCGCGCTGCTGCGCGGCCTGAAAGACCATGCCGAGCGCACCGGCAACAAGCGCGCCGCGCAGATCACCACCGACGACATCCTGGCCGGTTGCGCGGTCATGCTGTCGGTGTTCATCCGCGAGCCCGAATTCCAGGGCCAGACCAAGGACAAGCTGGCGACCGCCGAGGCCTCGCGCATCGTCGAAAACGCCATTCGCGACCCGTTCGACCACTGGCTTGCCGGCAATCCGAACCAGGCCAACCGCCTGCTCGACTGGGTGATCGAGCGGGCCGAGGAGCGCCTGCGCCGGCGCGCGGAAAAGGAGGTCAACCGCAAGACGGCGGTGCGCAAGCTGCGCCTGCCCGGCAAGCTCGCCGACTGCTCCAACAACCAGGCCGAGGGCTCCGAACTGTTCATCGTCGAGGGCGACTCGGCGGGCGGCTCGGCCAAGCAGGCGCGCGACCGCAAGACCCAGGCGATCCTGCCGCTGCGCGGCAAGATCCTCAACGTCGCCAGCGCCGGCCGCGACAAGCTCGCGCAGAACCAGCAGCTGTCCGATCTGATCCAGGCGCTCGGCTGCGGCACCGGCTCGCACTATCGCGATGACGACCTGCGCTACGAGAAGGTCATCATCATGACCGATGCGGATGTCGACGGCGACCACATCGCGACGCTGCTGATCACCTTCTTCTACCGGCAGATGCCGCGGCTGATCGACAACGGCCATCTTTATCTCGCGGTGCCGCCGCTGTACCGCCTCAGCCAGGGCGGCAAGACGATCTATGCGCGCGACGACGCCCACAAGGACGAGCTCCTGAAATCCGCCTTCAAGGGCAACCAGAAGGTGGAGATCGGCCGTTTCAAAGGCCTCGGCGAGATGATGCCGCAGCAGCTGAAGGAAACCACCATGGACCCGAAGGTGCGCACGCTGCTGCGCGTCCATGTCGAGCCCGAGGAGCGGCCGGAAACCTCCGACAGCGTCGAGCGGCTGATGGGCGCCAAGGCCGAGCCGCGCTTCGCCTTCATCCAGGAACGGGCCGAGTTCGCCGAAGAGCTGGATATCTGAGATGTCGGGGGGTGCGGCCCGGCCCGCCCCCGTCAAGGTGGCCCTCATCGCCGCCGCCCTCGCGGCTGGCCTCGTCCCTGCCCCGGCCCGGGCGGACCCGGTCGACGCGGCGCGGCTGCTGGCGGCCATTCCCGGCGAGATCATGTTCGTCCGGATCGCCGGCACCTGGGCGAGCCCGGAGCGCGAGGGCCTGACCCGCATCGTGCTGATCCGCCCTTCGGTGCGCGCGGAGGCGATGCGGCTGTTCGTCCAATGGCTCGCGCCGGACAGCCGGGGCAGCCGCTTCGCGGTCGTCGCCGCCGAAGAGGTGCCCGAAGTCTTCGATTGGCGCATCAAGATCGACGACTATCGCATCGAGCCCGAAACGACCGGCTCGCGTGTCCTGTTCGAGGCAACCGTGCTCACCAACGGCCAGCGCCGCCGCTACGAACTGACCATCGGCCCGCCGGGCGACGTCATGTTCGCGGCGCGCTGAGCAACGGCAGGCCTACCAGGCCAGCCAATCCGCCAGGGCCGCGTTCACCGCCTCGGGCCGCTCCAGCGTCGACAGATGGCCGCAGTCGGGGATCCGGACGAGCCGGGCTCCCGGGATCGCGTCGGCCATGTCCTCGGACATGAAGGGCGGCGTGATGACGTCGCCCTCCCCGACCAGCACCAGGGTCGGACAGGTGATCGCGCCAAGGCCGGGCTGGTAGTCCGGCCGCGCCAGCACCGCCTTCTGCTGGCGGATGAAGGTTTCCGGCCCGGTCGCATCGTGCATGGCCCGCACCTGCGCCTCCAGCGCGGCGTCGTGCACCCGGGCCACATCCACCAGACGGTGCCAGAGCAGGCTGTGGACCTCGTCGAAATGGCCGCGCTCGGCGAATTTAAGGGTCATCCGGCGGATTTCGGCGTCCTGTTCGGTATCCGCGCTCGCCCGCGTGTCCAGGAGCGCGAGGCGCGTCACCCGCTCCGGCGCCCGGCGCATGACCTCGAACGCCACATAGCCGCCGAACGACAGGCCGCCGAGAGCAAAGACCGGCGGTGCTTCGGCCAGAAGCCGTTCCGCCACCGCCGCGATCGTGGCGTCCTGGCGGTGGTCGGCGATGATGACCTCCCGGGACCGGCCGATCGCCTTGCGTTGCGGCGCAAAAAGCGCCTCGGTGCAATTCAAGCCTGGAACCAGGACAAGCGGCTCGTGTGCCATGATGACGTCTTCCAACACCCGGAATCGGGCCAAGCCCTCTGACGACATCGTGCCCTGAAAATCAGGGCCAAAGCGATGCAAACACGTCGTGTCGTACCGTTTGCACAGCTGACATTCATTGACAATCCGGCCTCAGGAGCTATGTTGCAGCGCGTCGAGAAGGCTTAAGCAGCATTTGCGCCTTCCGCACCGTCCGTCCGGCCTCGTGGGTTCTAGGGGCCGATCCGCGCGAAACCGTTTCGCGCCGAACGTCACCTCTCCGTCATCAGACCCTTCAAGGCCAAGGACTAAACAACCCTATGTCATTTTCCGAACTGGGCCTCAGCGCCAAGGTTCAATCGGCCGTCGCCAGCGCCGGCTATACCACCCCCACCCCGATCCAGGCCGAAGCCATTCCGCATGTGCTGGCCCGGCGCGACGTGCTCGGCATCGCCCAGACCGGCACCGGCAAGACGGCGGCCTTCACGCTGCCCATGCTGACCATGCTGGAGGAAGGCCGTGCCAGGGCGCGCATGCCGCGCACGCTCATTCTCGAGCCGACGCGCGAGCTCGCCGCCCAGGTCGAGGAAAACTTCGTCAAATATGGCGCCAACCACAAGCTGAGCGTGGCGCTGCTCATCGGCGGCGTTTCGTTCGGCGACCAGGATGCCAAGCTGACCCGCGGCGTCGACGTGCTGATCGCGACGCCCGGTCGCCTGCTCGACCATTTCGAGCGCGGCCGCCTGCTGCTCACCGGCGTCGAACTGCTCGTCATCGACGAAGCCGACCGCATGCTGGACATGGGCTTCATCCCGGACATCGAGCGCATCTGCAAGATGGTGCCGTTCACCCGGCAGACGCTGTTCTTCACGGCCACCATGCCGCCGGAGATCCAGCGCATCACCGAGCAGTTCCTGCACAATCCGGTCAAGGTCGAGGTCGCCCGTCCGGCCTCCACCGCCAGCACCATCACCCAGAAGCTGGTGAAGGCCGGCCGCAAGGACTACGAGAAGCGCGACGTGCTGCGCCACCTCATCCGCGGCGCCGAGAACCTGAAGAACGCGATCATCTTCTGCAACCGCAAGAGCGAGGTCGCGACGCTCTACAAATCCCTGCAGAAGCACGACTTCTCGGTCGCGGCCCTGCATGGCGACATGGACCAGCGCGCGCGCATGCAGGCACTGGCCTCGTTCCGTGACGGCGCCACCCAGCTCCTGGTCGCCTCCGACGTCGCCGCGCGCGGGCTCGACATTCCCGATGTCAGCCACGTCTTCAACTACGACACCCCGCATCATCCGGAGGACTATGTCCACCGGATCGGCCGCACCGGCCGCGCGGGGCGTCTCGGCACCGCCATCACCATCGTCACCACCGAGGACATGAAGGCGCTGGCGGCCATCGAGAAGCTGATCGGCCAGGCGATCAACTGGGATGGCTCGCCGGTTTCGGACGAGGAGGCGAGCGAGGCGCGGCGCGAGCGCCGCGGCAGCCGTGAAGGCGGACGCGGCGAAGCCGGCCGCGGCCGGCGTGGCGACGCCAAGGGCGGCGATGCCCGGCGCGGCGAAGCACGGCCCGGCGGCGATCGCCCGGCCCGTTCCGCCCGCGAAGATCGTCCTGTCCGCGACGACCGGCCCGCCCGCGAGGATCGTGCGCCGCGCGGCCAGCCGTCGCCCCGGTCCCAGCAGCGCTCGGACGCCTCGGAAGAGGCCGATCTGTCGCATCTTCCGCAGTTTCTGCTGCGCCCGATAACCTTTAAGTCCCGTCAACCGGCCAAATCGTAACGATCGCCTTTACCGGCCATTCAGTATTGGCTGCATAACCTGCCGGCTACAATCCAAGGGGGCTGCGTCCTGCCCGCCTCCTGTCCGGCAGGGACGGCCGCCGCCATGTTTGAGCGTTACGACGACATCGAACGGACGCATTCCTTCGCCGATCTGGCCTTCGGACAGATCAAGGGGCGCAAGCTTGCGGCGATCCCGCGCAACTACGAGGTCTGGTACGCCTATGCTTCCGGCTACCACACCGAGCTCTCGGACGCGGTCAATGCGCTGATCGCCGAGCATGGCGCGGTCAGCCAGGATCAGCTCGATGCGATCTACGAGCAGTTCCTGTCGCCTGGCCGCCTCACCGACAAGATCGACGTCGTCGGCAGCCGCGTCATGGACGAGATCGAAGGCGTCATGCGGATGATCGATTCGGCGGCCGGCCAGGCGAGCGCCTATGGCCACGATCTCGCCGGGGCCTCGGCCAAGCTGTCGGCGGCCGGCTCGAGCGACGGCGTCCGGGCGGTCATCGAGACCCTGGTGCGCTCGACCCGCGAAATCGAAGCCAACAACAAGGCGCTGGAGCAGCGACTGCGCGCATCGCGCAGCGAAATCAGGCAGTTGCAGGACAATCTTGATGCAGCGCGCACGGAATCGCTGACCGATCCGCTAACCTCGCTCGGCAATCGCAAATATTACGACCAGGCGATCAACAAGGCCCTCCTGCTGGCGCAGAAGTCCGGCACGCCGCTGGCGCTCCTGGTCAGCGACATCGACAACTTCAAGAAGTTCAACGACACGTTCGGCCATCTGACCGGCGACCAGGTGCTGCGGCTCGTGGCCCTGGCGGTCAAGCAGAACGTCAAGCCGGGCGACCTCGCCTGCCGCTACGGCGGCGAGGAATTCGCGATCATCCTGCCCGACACGACGCAGCGCGCGGCGGTCTCGGTCGCCGAGCACATCCGGCGCGCGGTCATGACCAAGGAACTGATCAAGCGCTCGACCAGCGAAAATCTCGGCCGGATCACGGTCTCGCTCGGCGTCGCCATGTTCCAGCCGGGCGACACCGCGGCGACACTCTATGAGCGCGCAGACAAGTGCCTCTATACCGCCAAGCGCAGCGGCCGGAACCGCGTGATCTGCGAAACCGACGCTGAAATCACCCGCGAGCGCCCCAAGGTGGCCTGAACCGATATTGGCCGCGAGGCTATCTCGGCCGGCACTGGTGGCCGAGCGGGTCGACATGGTTCGCGCCCGGACGTGGCGCCGTCGCTTCGGCGCCGGCCGGACGGCCCGGCGCTCACCCGTCGAGGAAAGCCTGCGCCATGTCGATAAGGCCCGGGGCATCGGGCAGCGTGTAGTGGGTGACGCCGGGCAGGATCGCCAGTCTGTGGCGAACCATGCCAGACCCGTCCCAGCCGCCGTCGCGCAGCCCGCCTCCGAGCAACTGGTAGAAGCGCACGATATGCCCCGGCTCGAAGATGTCGCTGTCGCCGTAGACCAGTAGCGTGGTCGGCTTCAGCGCCACCGCCTCTTCCGACCAGTCATACGGTTGGCGCAGAGCCTCGCCCATGCGTGCGACGAATTCGGGGAAATCCTCGACGCGCGGCGCCACCGCCTTGTACGCGTCGTATAACGGGGTCTGCATCAGCATGGAGGCGGTCTCGCGGGTGAGGCGCTGCTGCTGCGCGCGGACGTCCGGATAGAAGCCTGTATCGGCATAGGCGACGGAAGCCAGGACCAGCTTGCATACCGCCTCGGGGTGTTGCGCCGCCAGCCGGAAGGCGACCTTGGCGCCGGCGGAATAGCCCACCGCGTCCACCCGCTCGAACCCGAGGGAGCGCACCACGGTCGCCATGTCGTCGCCCATGGCGACGGTATCGATCGGCCGATCGGTCAGCGCGGTGCGGCCGTGGCCGTAGAGGTCGACGCTGATCACCCGGCGTCGCTCGGCGAGGCGATCGCGCAGCGGGGCGAACATGTCCATCGTGCCGAACCCGCCGTGCAGCAGCAGCAGGGGCGCGCCCTCGCCGTGGATCTCGTAACCATAGCGGACGCCGCCCGCTTCGGCATGGCCCTTCCTGATCTGGCTCATCGTCGTCCTCCGCTGTCTCTTTCGAAGGACGTCACCGGGAGACGCGATCCGACAAGGGAGCGCAAAATCATGTGGGTCGGCCGGCTCCCCACCTATCGCGCGCGGGACGCCTTCGGCTTGCCGCCGCGCGACGGCCGGGGCACGGGCCTTCTTGCCGCGGCCCTGAGCGCGGCGCTCCAGGCAAGACCCGCCCACTGCCTCACGCTCGCTTCGTCGTCATAGCAGGCTTCCGGCATGCGCCGGTAGTTCAGGCCCATTTCCTTGCCCGCCCTGGTGGTCATGACGAAAGGGGGGCAATTCTCGGCGGTGAAGGCGGCGTCGGCCTCCGCATCCGACTTCAGATAGACCACGCCGTCATGGACGAGCGCGAACATCAACCCATCGCGCATGATGCCCTGGCCGCCGAACATTGTTCGGACGACGATGGGGCCGAAGGGCTGGAACAGGTCTTTCAGGACGTCGGGATCGATCAGCCCCGAGCGCATCAGGAGGCGCCGAGCGCTTCCGGGGCGGCGGGCGTCAGCGCGATCGATTCGCCGCAGCCGCAGGCCGAGGTCTGGTTCGGGTTGTTGAACACGAACCGCGCCGACATCTTGTCGACGACATAGTCCATCTCGGTGCCGAGCAGATAGAGCACGGCCTTCGCGTCGATGAAGACGCGCACGCCCTTGTCCTCGACGATCTCGTCGAATTTGGCCGGCCCGTCGATGAACTCCATCGTATATTCCATGCCCGCGCAGCCGCCCTTCTTGACGCCGACCCTGAGGCCGGCCTGGGCGTTGCCCGCGGCCTCGGTGAGCGCCCTCACCCGTTCGGCAGCGGCATTGGTGAGGCGCATGGCCTGCATTTTCGGTAGCGGCATGGTCTTCAGGTCTCCGAAACGGACCGGGTTCAAGGCCCGGCGTCCAAAGCAGCTCTGATCAAGATATAGAAAGTAGCCGGGCGAAGTTAAGCCCGGATGTCGCCGTCACCACATGTTGAGCGCGACGCGCGCCTCGTCCGACATGCGGCTCTGGTCCCAGGGCGGATCGAAGGTCAGCGTCACCTTGACCTCGGCAATGCCGGGAACAGATGCGACGGCATTCTCGACCATGCCCGGCAGTTCGGCCGCGGCGGGGCACGACGGCGAGGTCAGCGTCATGTCGATCGCCACCTTGCGGTCATCATCGATATCGACGCGGTAGATCAGCCCGAGCTCGTAGATATCGGCGGGAATCTCGGGGTCGTAGACCGACTTCATGGCCGCGACGATGTCGTCGGTCAGCCGATCCAGCTCTTCCGGCGGGATCGCCGACGTGTCGCCGGCGACCGTCGTGTTGAGCGTCTGAGTATCGTCCATAGGGGTCAAGGTCCCTTGTTCGTATGAAACCGCGCAGGCCATCCGTGGCGGTGACAACGCCGCGAACGTCACATAATGCCGTCGGCGCGGCATTTCAAATCGAACGCCGCGCGGGCGCCCGATCAGCCGAACATGCCCTGGGCCTTGATCAGCGCCTCGGCCAGCGCATCGACCTCGTCGCGGGTGTTGTAGAGCGCGAAGGACGCCCGGCAGGTGGAAGTGACGCCGAAACGCTGCAGGAGCGGCATGGCGCAATGCGTGCCGGCACGGACCGCGACGCCGTAGCGGTCGATCACGGTCGCAACGTCATGGGCATGGGCGCCCTTCATCTCGAACGAGACGATCGCCCCCTTGTCACGCGCCTCGCCGAAGATCCGGAGCGAATTGATCGCGCCGAGCCGCTCATGGGCATAGCGCACCAGCCCATCCTCATGCGCTCGGATCTTGTCACCGCCGATCGACATCATGTAGTCGAGCGCCTCGCCGAGGCCGATCGCCTGGACGATCGCCGGCGTACCCGCCTCGAAACGATGCGGCGGATCGTTGTAGGTCACCGTTTCGGTGGTGACGACGCTGATCATCTCGCCGCCGCCGTTGAAGGGCGGCATGCGGTCGAGGTGCTCGCGCTTGCCGTAAAGCACGCCGATACCGGTCGGCCCGTACACTTTGTGGCCGGTGAACACATAGAAGTCGGCATCGAGGTCGCGGACGTCGACGTCCATGTGGACGGCGGCCTGGGAACCGTCGACCAGCACCGGAATGCCGCGGGCATGGGCAAGACGGATCGCGTCCTTGATCGGCACCACCGTTCCGAGCGCATTCGACATGTGGGTCAGCGCGACCATTTTGACCCGCGGCCCGAGCAGCTTCTCGAACTCATCGAGGAGAAAATTGCCCTGATCGTCGATCGGCGCCCAGACGAGCTTCGCGCCGCTGCGCTCGCGGTGGAAGTGCCAGGGCACGATGTTGGAGTGATGCTCCATGATCGAGACGACGATCTCGTCGCCCTCGCCGATCACCATGCCGCCGAACGAGGCCGCCGCCAGATTGATCGCTTCGCTCGCATTGCGCGTGAAGATGATCTCGTCGGTCGAGCCTGCATTCAGGAACGCCCTGACGCTCTCGCGGGCGGCCTCATAGGCCTCCGTCGCGGCATTGGCGAGATAATGCAGGCCGCGATGGACATTGGCATATTCGGTCTCGTAGGCGCGCTTCATGCGCTCGATGACCGCCGCCGGCTTCTGCGCCGAAGCGGCATTGTCGAGATAGACGAGATCCTTGCCATAGGGCTTCAGCGCGAGCGCCGGAAAGTCCTTGCGGATCAGGTCGACATCATAGCCGTCGGCAACCGCGGGATGACGCGCGCCCATGCCTCACACCTTCTCGTCTCTGCGAACCGACATTCGCTTGATGCGCCCTGCATGGCCAACCGTCATGCAGGGCCGATCGGGAAGCCGTCAGCCTCAGCGCGTGCGCATCCACTCGGCGATCGTGCCGAACATGGCTTCGCGCAGCTCCTCGACCGCAGGCAGATCGCCGCCGAAATCCTCGATGGCTTCACGCGCGAAGGCCTCGATCAGCAGCGCCTCGGCTTCCGCATGCGGAATGCCGCGGGCCTTCAGGTAGAACATCAGGTCCGGGTCGAGCGCGCCGCAGGTGCAGCCGTGGCCGCACTGGACGTCGTCGGCGAAGATCTCGAGCTCCGGCTTGTTGTCCATGGACGGCCCTTCGGCCAGCATGATGGCCTGGCTCATCATCTTGCCGTCGGTCTTCTGGGCATCCGGCGCGACGATGATCTTGCCCTGGAACACGCCGTGGGCCTCGCCGTCGAGGACGTGCTTGAACGTCTCGCGGCTGTCGCAATGCGGCACGGCATGCTCGACCACCAGCGTGGTGTCCGAGTGCTGCTTGCCGCGCAGCATCGAGACGCCGCGAAGCGAGGCGGTCGAATGCTCGCCGGCGAACCGGACGAAGAGCTGGTTGCGCGAGATCGCCGCGCCGGTCGTCAGCGTCAGGCTGTCGAAATGGGCATCGGCGCCGATTTCCGCCTCGAGGGTCGCCAGATGCAGCGCATCCTTGCCGTCGACCTGCCGCCGGCCATGTTCCAGCGTCGCGCC
The DNA here is from genome assembly GCF_026847585.1 of Phreatobacter sp. AB_2022a. NCBI lineage: Bacteria > Pseudomonadati > Pseudomonadota > Alphaproteobacteria > Hyphomicrobiales > Phreatobacteraceae > Phreatobacter > Phreatobacter sp. AB_2022a. Next base: position 27,475 of record NZ_JAPSET010000004.1, on the reverse strand, counting down.
GGCGCCGACCACGACCTGCAGCACCGAGTTCTTCTGATAGTCGGCCCCGTCGGGCCCGATATGGGTCTCGACGATCGTCGCCGACGCCTTGTCGCCGACAATCACCAGATTGCGCAGGTTGACGAAGCGCGCCGGCCCGTCGGAGACGATGGAGACGAGATCGAGCGCATGGCCGACCTCGGCACCCGGCGCGATTTCGACCAGCAGGCCGTCGGAGAGGAAGGACGCGTTCAGCGCGAAGGCGGCATTGCCCTGGGCGATCGTGCCGCCGGCAAGGCGGGCGGCGATCGCGGGCCGGCGCGCCAGCGCATCGGCCAGGCCCGACACGGTCACGCCCGCCGGCAGCTTGGAGAGGTCGGAGAGCTCCGGCGCGAAGGCACCGTCCAGCACCACGATGCGGCATTCGCCGATCCGCGGCAGGGCATAGAGCGAGGTCTTGGCCGCCAGCAGCGTCGCCGCGTCCGGGGCGCCGGCAAAGGGCTTGGCGTCGCGCATCATGGTGCGCAGGTCGGTATATTTCCACTCCTCGACGCGCCGGTGCGGCAGGCCGAGCATTTCGAAGCGGAAGAAGCCGGCCGAGCGCAGCGCTTCCAGCGCCTCGCTGCCAGCCCCCTTGGTCGCGGCATAGGCGCCGATCAGCGCCTGTTCCGCCGGGGTGCGAATGGGAGTGACCGCGTTCATCGCCTGATCCTCACGCCGCCTTGCCGACCACGTCGGCATAGCCGTTGGCTTCCAGCTCCAGGGCAAGCTCCGGTCCGCCGGTCTTGACGATCCGGCCCTTGGAGAGGACGTGCACGACGTCCGGCTTGATGTAGTCGAGCAGGCGCTGGTAGTGCGTGATGACGACGAAGGAGCGGTCGGGCGCGCGCATCCGGTTGACGCCGTCGGCGACGATCTTCAGCGCGTCGATGTCGAGGCCGGAATCGGTCTCGTCGAGGATCGCCAGCTTCGGCGCGAGCAGCGACATCTGCAGGATCTCGTTGCGCTTCTTCTCGCCGCCCGAGAAGCCGACATTGACCGAGCGCTTGAGCATGTCGGGGGAGATGCCGAGCTCCTTGGCCTTGGCGTTGACCAGCTTGATGAATTCCGGCGTTGCGATCTCGTCCTGGCCATTCTTCTTGCGCTGGGCGTTGATCGCCGCCTTCAGGAAGGTCATCTGGCCGACGCCGGGAATCTCGATCGGGTACTGGAAGGCCAGGAACAGGCCGGCCGCGGCGCGGTCCTCCGGCTCCATCTCCAGGATGTTGACGCCGTCGAGCCAGGCCTCGCCGTCGGTGACCTCATAGTCCTCGCGGCCGGCGAGAACATAGGAGAGCGTCGACTTGCCGGAACCGTTGGGGCCCATGATCGCGACGACCTTGCCGGTCTCCACGGTCAGGTTCAGGCCGTTGAGGATCTGGGTGTCCTCGTCGGCGATCTTGGCGGTCAGGTTCTTGATCTCGAGCATGGGTTAAGGTCCTGAAATGTCGTTGCGGCGTCCGGCCGTCTCAAGCGGCCATGCGCCTCGGGAATGGAGAGATCCGGCGCCTTGCGCCGGCGGCCGGGCTTTGGTGCCCCGGCCCGGAGGCACCCATCGGTCAGCCGACGCTGCCCTCCAGCGAGATGGCGATCAGCTTCTGCGCCTCGACCATGAACTCCATGGGCAGCTGCTGCAGGACGTCCTTGACGAAGCCGTTGACGATCAGCGCCACCGCCTCCTCGGCGGAGAGGCCGCGCTGCCGGCAATAGAACATCTGGTCCTCGGAGACCTTCGAGGTGGTCGCCTCGTGCTCGAACACCGCGGTCGAGGTCTTGCTCTCGATATAGGGCACGGTGTGTGCACCGCACTTGTCGCCGATCAGCAGCGAGTCGCAGTTGGTGAAGTTCTTGGCATTGGTCGCCCGGCGATGCGCCGAGACCAGGCCGCGATAGGTGTTCTCGGACCGGCCGGCGGCAATGCCCTTGGAGATGATCCGCGAACGCGTGTTCTTGCCGAGATGGATCATCTTGGTGCCGGAATCGACCTGCTGCGCGCCGTTCGACACGGCGATCGAATAGAACTCGCCCTGGCTGTCGTCGCCGCGCAGGATGCAGGAGGGATATTTCCAGGTGATCGCCGAGCCGGTCTCGACCTGGGTCCAGGAAATCTTGGAGCGCGCGCCGCGGCAGTCGCCGCGCTTGGTGACGAAATTGTAGATGCCGCCCCGGCCCTGGGCATCGCCCGGATACCAGTTCTGGACGGTCGAATATTTGATCTCGGCGTCCTCGAGCGCGATCAGCTCGACGACGGCCGCGTGCAGCTGGTTCTCATCGCGCATCGGCGCCGTGCAGCCTTCGAGATAGCTGACATAGGAGCCCTTGTCGGCAATGATCAGCGTGCGCTCGAACTGGCCGGTCTTCTGCTCGTTGATGCGGAAATAGGTCGACAGTTCCATCGGGCAGCGCACACCCGGCGGCACGTAGACGAAGGAACCGTCAGAGAACACGGCAGCGTTCAGCGTCGCGTAGAAATTGTCGGTCGTCGGAACCACCGAGCCGATATATTTCTTCACGAGCTCGGGATGTTCCTGCAGCGCTTCCGAGATCGAGCAGAAGATGACGCCGGCCTTCCGCAGCTCCTCCTTGAAGGTGGTGACCACGGAAACGCTGTCGAACACGGCATCGACGGCGATGCGGCTCTCGGGCGCGACACCGGCGAGGATCTCCTGTTCGCGCAGGGGGATGCCGAGCTTCTTGTAGGTCTCCAGGATCGCCGGATCGATCTCGTCCAGCGACTTCGGCGCCGGGTTGGACTTCGGCGCGGCGTAGTAGTGGATGTCCTGGAAGTCGATCTTCGGATAGTTGACGCGCGCCCAGTCGGGCTCGCGCAGGGTCAACCAGCGCCGCAGGGCCTCCAGCCGCCATTCCAGCATCCATGCCGGCTCTTTCTTGCGCGCGGAGATGTAGCGGACCGTGTCCTCGGAGAGACCGATGGGCGCAAGCTCCATCTCGATATCCGTCGAGAACCCGTATTTGTACTGGTCGACGTCGATCGCGCGGACCTGTTCAACGGTTTCTTGAACAGCAGGCATTGCTCTCTCCTCGTCCGTGCGGCTTCAAGGGCCGCAGGTTGGCATTCTCCGAGGCGGCGCTGGTGCGCCGGCCTCAGGCGGCCCGGGAACCCCGGCCCGCCAGCTTCTGAACATGCGCCGCCAGGGCGGCCGTGAAACGTTCCACATCGGCCCTGGTGGTGGACCATCCGAGGCTGACGCGGATTGCCGATTTCGCCTTGTCCGCCGGCAGCCCCATGGCGGCGAGCACATGGCTCGGCGCGACCTTGCCCGACGTACAGGCCGATCCGGTCGACACGGCGACGCCGGCGAGATCGAGGGCGATCATCGTCGTTTCACCGTCCAGACCCGGATGGACGGTCAGGCTGGTATTCGCCAAACGGTCCGCTTGCAAGCCAATAACCTCGCTCGCGCGGGATATAGTGGCGATCTCCGCCTCCATCCAGTCCCGCAGGACGGCGATCTCGGCGATTTCCTGACTCATTTTGTCAAGTACAGCCTGGGCCGCCGCACCGAAGCCGGCAATCCCGGTCAGATTTTCCGTGCCGGCCCGCCAGCGCATCTCCTGGCCGCCGCCCGTGACGAGACGGTCGAAGCCGACATCGTCGCCGGCGCGCACGAAGGCGCCGACGCCTTGCGGCGCGCCGATCTTGTGGCCGGACACGAAAAGCGCATCGGCGCCCAAGGCGGCGATGTCGACGGGCACCTTGCCGAGCGCCTGGACAGCATCAATGACCAGGCTCGCTCCATGGGCCTCGGCGAGACGGCGCACGTCCGCGAGCGGCTGCAGCACGCCGGTTTCGTTGTTGGCGAACATGACGGCGACGAGTGCCGGGCCCGGCGCGACGCCGAGCAAGGTCTCCAGCGCACCGAGATCGATCCGGCCAAGGCCGTCCACCGGGCAGACATGGATATCGGCGGGCGCGAACCGGCCGCCGGCCAGCACGCAGGAATGTTCGACCGCCGAAACGATGAGCGAACGGGCCGGGCCCGCCCGCAGGCCCTTGAACCCCGGCACGAGCAGGCTCGCCGCCGCTTCGCTGCCGCCGGAGGTGAAGGTGACGTGCTTGGCCTCGGCGCCCGTCAGCCGGGCGACCGCCTCACGGGCCGCCTCGACCAGCCGCCGCGCGGCGCGCCCCTCGCCATGCACCGCAGAGGCGTTGCCAGCGAGCGCCATCGCCGCCAACACGGCCTCGCGGGCCTCCGGCCGCAACGGCGCCGTGGCATTGTGGTCGAGATAGACGCGCGTCATGCGGTCGATCGGTCCTCGGTCGAAGCGCCCCGCCCGCAACGTCGCCTTCGCGAACGTCCCGATGCGGAAAAGCTTGGCATTTTGTCGTGGGATCGTGCTATAGGCCCGACCCTCACGTGTTTGAGCCGTTCGAACCCGTTCATCGGGCGACCGGGCGCAAACTTTAGAACAATTCTAAAAACTAAGGGTGACAGCCCGACCTGTCAAGGACGGACACCCACCGCGGGCAGGTTCGCTTTCGGGTCGGCGCCGCGGCATACCTGTGGACGAGGTTCTTTCATGCCTGAGGTGATCTTCAACGGTCCGGCCGGTCGGATCGAGGGCCGTTATCATCCGGCCAAGGTCCGCAACGCGCCGATCGGGATCGTCCTCCATCCGCACCCGCAATTCGGCGGGACGATGAACAACCAGATCGTCTACAACCTCTATTATCAGTTCGTCAGCCGCGGCTTCTCGGTCCTGCGCTTCAATTTCCGCGGCGTCGGCCGCAGCCAGGGCAGCTTCGATCACGGCGTCGGCGAGCTTTCGGACGCTGCTTCGGCGCTCGACTATGCGCAGGCGCTCAATCCCGAGGCACGTACCTGCTGGATCGCCGGCTTCTCCTTCGGCGCCTGGATCGGCATGCAGCTGCTGATGCGCCGCCCGGAGGTCGAGGGTTTCATTTCGGTCGCGCCGCAGCCCAATCTCTACGATTTCTCCTTCCTCGCCCCCTGCCCGTCCTCCGGCCTGATCGTCCACGGCGACAAGGACGGCGTGTCGCCGCTGGCTTCCGTCCAGGGCCTGATCGAGAAGCTGAAGACGCAGAAGGGCATCATCATCGACCAGCAGGTCGTGCCCGGGGCCAACCACTTCTTCGAGAACTCGATCGACGACCTCATGAGCGTCGTCAGCACCTATCTCGACAAGCGCCTCGGCAAGGCCCCCGAAGCCGCGCCAGCCTTGCCGAAGCCGGCGGTCTGAGCCAGGCTGGGGGCCGATGTCCCCAGCGACCGGCTCGAAACACGCGATCTGCCTGACGGCGGACAATGCGACGATAGCCCCGCTTCTCGCGCTCCAGGCGGCAGCCGCCGCCTTCGAGCCCGAAGCCAGCATGGCGGCGCAGGCCTATGCGCCGCATATCACCCTCGCGATCTACGAACGGATCGAGCTGCCGGCCCTGCAGGACGCTTTCGCGGCGATGGCGGAAGGGGCCGCGCCCCTGCGGCTGCGCTTTGCGCGGATTCGCCATTTCGGCGACGGCTCGCCGGTGGTCTGGGCCGCGCCCGGCGCCGATGCGGATCTTGCCGCGCTGCACGAGGCCGTGCACCGCTCGATCGATCCGGCCCGCTGTCATCCTCACTATCGACCGGGGGCCTGGATCCCCCACTGCACGCTGGCGACCGGCATTGCCGCCCACCGGATGCGCGAAGCGCAGGCCGCGCTCGAGGCCTCGCTCCAGCCCTTCGATGTGCTGTTCGACACGGCCGACTGCCTGACCTTTCCGCCCGTTCAGATCATCGAGCGGCGGTGTCTTGCCACCGCCGGCGCGGGGCGATGAGATTTCGCCTGGGACAAGCCGCGAGATCCGCCTTGCTATGGCCCCCGACTCCGTTTAAGCGCCAGGGCTTATGACAGTTACGCCCTCGTCCTTCGTGCTGAACCGCCGGCACTTGCTCGGGATCGAAGGCCTTTCCGCTTCCGAGATCACCGGCCTGCTCGATCTGGCCGAAGAGTTCGTCACCCTCAACCGTCAGGTCGAGAAGAAGCGGACCTCTCTGCGCGGCCGGACCCAGATCAACCTGTTCTTCGAAAACTCGACCCGGACGCAGTCGTCCTTCGAGCTTGCCGGCAAGCGCCTGGGCGCCGACGTGATGAACATGTCGGTGGCGCAGAGCTCGATCAAGAAGGGCGAGACGCTGATCGACACGGCATTGACGCTCAATGCCATGCATCCCGACATCCTGATCATGCGCCACGCGGCCTCGGGGGCCGTCGAGCTGCTGTCGAAGAAGGTCGACTGCTCGGTGGTCAATGCCGGCGACGGCACCCACGAGCATCCGACCCAGGCCCTGCTCGACGCGCTGACCATCCGGCGCAACAAGGGCCGGCTGGAACGCCTGACGGTGGCGATCTGCGGCGACATCCTGCATTCGCGCGTCGCCCGCTCGAACATCATCCTGCTGAACCAGATGCAGGCGCGCGTGCGCGCCATCGGCCCCTCGACGCTGCTGCCGGCGTCGCTGGAACGGCTCGGCGTCGAGGTCTACCGCGACATGAAGTCGGGCCTGAAGGATGCCGACATCGTCATGATGCTGCGCCTCCAGCGCGAGCGCATGAACGGGTCCTTCGTCCCCTCGGTACAGGAATACTTCCACTTCTACGGGCTCGACGAGGCGAAGCTGCGCTATGCCAAGCCCGATGCCCTGGTCATGCATCCAGGCCCCATGAACCGGGGCGTCGAGATCGCCACCTCGGTCGCCGACGGCGCCCAGTCGCTGATCCGCGAGCAGGTCGAGATGGGCGTCGCGGTCCGCATGGCCGTGCTCGAAGCGCTCGCGCGCAACCTGCCGAATGCGTGACGCCATGGCCCAGCCCGATCCTCGCCCCCTGCTGCTCGCCAATGCCCGCCTGATCGACCCGGCCGCCGGCACCGATGTGACGGGCGGTCTGTTCGTCGAGAACGGCGTCATCCGCGACCATGGCGCAGCGCTCACCGCCAGCGCCGTGCCGGACGGCACCGAAATTGTCGACTGCCGTGGCGCCGTGGTGGCGCCGGGCCTCGTCGACATCAGATGTTTCGTCGGCGAGCCGGGCTACGAATACCGCGAGACGCTGGCCTCGGCCTCGCGCGCCGCGGCCGCGGGCGGCGTCACCACCATCGTCTGCCAGCCCTCGACCGAGCCGGTCATCGACGATCCAGCGATCGTCGACTTCCTGCTGCGCCGGGCACGCGACACCGGCGTCGTGCGCATCCACCCGATGGCAGCGATCACCAAGAAGCTCGCCGGCCGCGAAATGACCGAGTTCGGCCTGCTGAAGGAGGCCGGCGCCGTGGCCTTCACCGATGGCGCCCATTCGGTCACCAATGCCCTGGTCATGCGCCGGGCCATGACCTATTCGCGCGATTTCGACGCGCTGATCGTGCATCACACCGAGGATCCCGATCTCATCGGCGAAGGCGTGATGAACGAGGGCGAATTCGCCTCGCGCCTCGGGCTCTCGGGCATTCCGGTCGAGGCCGAGACGGTCATGCTCGAGCGCGACATGCGCCTCGTCAAGCTGACCGGCGCGCGCTACCACGCCGCCTCCATCACCTGCCGCGACAGCCTCGCCATTATTGCGCGGGCCAAGAATGAAGGCCTGCCGGTCTCCGCCGCGGTGACGATCAACCACCTGACCCTCAACGAAAACGACATCGGCAGCTACCGCACCTTCTGCAAGCTGTCGCCCCCGCTGCGCACCGAGGACGATCGCCTGGCCCTCGCCGACGCCGTGGCCGACGGCCTGATCGACGTCGTCGTTTCCGATCACGACCCGCAGGACGTCGAGACCAAGCGCCTGCCCTTCGCCGAGGCCGCGCCCGGCGCGGTCGGCGTCGAAACCATGCTGCCGGCGGCCCTCCGGCTCGTCCATTCCGGCCTGGTGCCGCTGCCGACCCTCCTCAAGGCCCTGTCGACGACCCCGGCGCGGCTTCTCGGCCTGCCCGGCGGCACGCTCGCCCGCGGCGCGCCGGCCGATCTCGCGGTCATCGACATCGACGAGCCCTGGGTGCTCGACCGCGACACGCTCAAGTCGAAATGCAAGAACTCGCCCTTCGACGAGGCGCGCCTCACCGGCCGGGTGATCAAGACGCTGGTGGCCGGCCGCACGGTGCACGGATAGGCCGGTCCGGACGCCCCCTCCTGAGAGCCCCGACCGGAATCAACGCGTTGCCGGGGCTTCCTGACATCCGTCTTTCGCCGATAGCGCTATGCGGCTGGCGCGCGAATGATAGGATCGGTCGCGCCAGGCAAGACACGACAGCATCCCCGAGGGCCCCGTTCGATGTTCGATCTCCCGCTATCCGTCCTCCTGCCGGTCCTCGGCCTCGGCTATCTCCTGGGCTCCATCCCCTTCGGCCTGCTCCTCACCCGCGGCGCCGGGCTCGGCGACATCAGGACCATAGGCTCCGGCAATATCGGCGCGACCAACGTGCTGCGCACGGGCAACAAGAAGCTCGCGGCGGCGACCTTGCTGCTCGACGCGCTGAAGGCGACCGCCGCGGTGCTGATCGCAAGCCACCTGGCCGGGCCCGAAGCGGGCCTCGTCGCCGGCATCGGCGCCTTTCTCGGCCACATCTTTCCGGTCTGGCTCGGCTTCAAGGGCGGCAAGGGGGTTGCGACCTTCCTCGGGCTGCTGCTCGGCCTCTATTGGCCCGCCTTCCTGTTCTTCGCCATCGTCTGGCTCGCCATGGCCTTCACCTTCCGCTATTCGTCGCTGGCCGCGCTGGTGGCGAGCCTCCTGACGCCGCTCGCGCTCATCGCTCTGGCCAAGTGGCCGGCGCTGCAGGCCGCGCTGCCCGCCCCCGCCGGCTCGCCGCTGCAGATGGGTGTCGCGACCCTCGCCGTCGCCGCCGCGCTCTGGGCGAAACATCACCAGAATATCGGCAAGCTGCTCGCCGGCACCGAAAGCCGGATCGGCGAAAAAAGCTCGGGGACAGCCACGTGAGCGCCCGGCGCGCGACCACCTGCGGGCCGCCATGACCAGCCGGCCGGGGCGACGCCTGACCGATGCGGAACGCCTCGCCTGGCTGCGCCTTGCCCGTTCGGCCCATGTCGGCCCCCGCACCTTCCGGGAACTGCTCCGGCTCTATGGCAGCGCCGAGGCGGCGCTCGACGCCCTGCCCGGCCTGTCCCGGCGAGGCGGCGACCGCGACTTCCGCGTCTTCGGCCACGACCAGGCCGAGCGCGAGATGGCGGCTGCGGCCCGCAGCGGCATCCAGCTGACGGCGCTCCACGAACCGGACTATCCGCCGCTGCTGCGCGAGACCGTGGCGCCGCCGCCGCTGATCGGTATCCGCGGCCTTGTCGACGCGCTGCACCGGCCGGCAGTGGCGCTGGTCGGCGCACGCAATGCCTCGATCCCCGGCCTCAAGATGGCGGGCCTGCTCGCGCGCGGTCTCGCCGAGAGTGGTTTCGTCACCGTTTCGGGCCTCGCGCGCGGCATCGACACCGCCGTCCACCGGGCCTCGCTGGCCGGCGGCACTGTCGCGGTTCTCGCCGGCGGCCATGATCGGATCTACCCGCCCGAAAACGAACCATTGCTCGAACAGATCCTCGCAACCGGCTGCGCCATCAGTGAAATGCCCGTAGGCCACGAGCCGCGCGCCAAGGACTTCCCGCGCCGCAACCGGCTGATTGCCGGCCTTTCGCTCGGCCTCGTCGTGGTCGAGGCGGCGGAACGCTCCGGCTCGCTCATTTCGGCCAGGCTCGCTCTGGAGGAGAACCGCGAGGTCTTCGCCGTGCCCGGTTCGCCGCTCGATCCCCGCGCGGCAGGCACCAACCGGCTGCTGAAACAGGGCGCGGTGCTCGTCACCGGCGTCGAGGACGTCACCGGCGTGCTCGCGCCGCTGGTCGCCATGGGGCCGCAGCGCCTCGGCGCCGAGGAGCAGGATCGACCCGCCCCGGTGGAGCCCGCCGACGACCAGCGCGCCCGCGTGCTCGACCTGCTCGGTCCGGTGCCGGTCGCCGTCGACGACATCGTCAGGCAGGCGGGCCTCTCCGTGGCGACGGTCCGGATCGTCCTCCTCGAGCTGGAGCTCGCCGGCCGGGTCTGGCGCGATCCCGCCGGAGGCGCAGGTCTCCTCTGATGCCCGGCGGGCGCAGCGTCGAAGCCACACAGAGGCCTATCGGGCATTTCTCCCATTTGACTTGATGCGGCCTTGTGCCCATGTTCCGCCCGACTTGCGGCCCCCGTCGGCGGGCCGCCGGATGCGAATGGATTCTCAAGGGACGCAATCTTGGGCGTGAACGTGGTCATCGTCGAATCGCCGGCCAAGGCGAAGACGATCAACAAATATCTGGGCTCGGACTACGAGGTCGTCGCCTCGTTCGGCCACGTGCGCGACCTGCCGGCCAAGGACGGGTCGGTGGATCCGAACGCCGATTTCGCCATGGTCTGGGAAGCCGACGGCCGCGGCGCCAAGCGCATCGGCGAGATCGCCAAGATGGTCAAGGGCGCGAGCAAGCTGATCCTGGCCACCGACCCCGATCGCGAGGGCGAGGCGATCTCCTGGCATCTCCTGGAAGCGTTGCGCGACAAGCGTGTGCTGAAGGACGTGCCGGTCGAGCGCGTCACCTTCAACGCCATCACCAAGCAGGCGGTTCTCGATGCGATGGCCAATCCGCGCGCCATCGACGTCGACCTCGTCGAGGCCTATCTGGCGCGCCGCGCGCTCGACTATCTCGTCGGCTTCAACCTCTCGCCGGTGCTCTGGCGCAAGCTGCCGGGCGCCCGCTCGGCCGGCCGCGTGCAGTCGGTGGCGCTTCGCCTCGTCTGCGAGCGCGAGGCCGAGATCGAGCGCTTCGTCAAGCGCGAATACTGGTCGCTGGTCGCAACCCTTGCGACGCCACGCGCCGAGAGCTTCGAGGCCCGCCTCGTCGGCGCCGACGGCCAGAAGATCCAGCGGCTCGACGTCGGCACCGAGGCCGAGGCGCGCGCCTTCGAAAAGGCCCTGAACGAGGCGCATTTCGCCGTCGCCGCGGTGGAGGCCAAACCGGCGCGGCGCCACCCCTTCCCGCCCTTCACCACCTCGACGCTGCAGCAGGAGGCGAGCCGCAAATACGGCTTCGCGCCGAACCGCACGATGCAGATCGCCCAGCGGCTCTACGAGGGCGCCGACATCGGCGGCGAGACGGTCGGCCTCATCACCTATATGCGAACCGACGGCGTCGATGTCGCCCCCGAGGCGGTCGCCGAGATCCGCAGCCTGATCGGCAAGGATTTCGGTGCCCGCTACGTACCCGGCGCGCCGCGCAAATACACCTCCAAGGTCAAGAACGCGCAGGAAGCCCACGAGGCGATCCGGCCGACCGACGTCCGCCGTCATCCGCGCGACGTCGCCCGTTTCCTCGAGCCCGAACAGGCCCGGCTCTACGAGCTGATCTGGAAGCGCACCGTCGCCTCGCAGATGGAAAGCGCCGAGCTCGAGCGCACGACGGTCGACATCATCGCGACCGTCGGCGGCCTCGGCTCCTCGCTCGGCCGCAAGCTCGACCTGCGCGCCACCGGCCAGGTGGTGAAGTTCGACGGCTTCCTCACCCTCTATACCGAGGATCGCGACGACGACGGCGACGACGAGGACGGCAAGCGGCTGCCGGCGATGACGGTCGGCGAAAAGCTGTCGAAACAGGCGATCGCCGCCACCCAGCACTTCACCGAGCCGCCGCCGCGCTATTCCGAGGCGAGCCTCGTCAAGCGCATGGAAGAGCTCGGCATCGGCCGCCCCTCGACCTACGCAGCGACGCTGCAGACGCTGCAGGACCGCGACTATGTGCGCGTCGAGAAGAAGCGCCTGGTGCCGGAGGACAAGGGCCGGCTGGTCATCGCCTTCCTCGAAAACTTCTTCAACCGCTATGTCGAATACGGCTTCACGGCGGCGCTCGAGGAACAGCTCGACCTCGTGTCCAATCACGAGCTCGACTGGAAGGCACTGCTGCGCGACTTCTGGCGCGATTTCACGGCGGCGATCGACAGCACCAAGGAGCTGCGGGTCGCCGATGTGCTGTCGGCGCTCAACGAGAGCCTCGGTCCGCATATCTTCCCCGACCGGGGCGATGGTACGAACCCGCGGCTCTGCCCGACCTGCGGCAGCGGCACGCTGTCCCTGAAGCTTGGCAAGTTCGGCGCCTTCATCGGCTGCTCGAACTATCCCGAATGCCGCTATACGCGTCAGCTCGCCGCCCCGAGCGCCGATGCGGTCGGCGATGCTCCGGCCGGCGCCTCGCCTGACGGCACGCGGCGGCTCGGCGAGGATCCGGATACCGGCCTTGAAGTCACCGTGCGCGACGGCCGCTTCGGGCCCTACATCCAGCTCGGCGAAGGCGACAAGCCGAAGCGTTCGTCGCTGCCGAAGGGCCTCAGTCCCGCCGAAATCGACATCGAACGGGCCCTCGCCCTCCTCGCCCTGCCGAAGGAGGTGGCGGTCCACCCCGAGAGCGGCAAGCCGATCCTGGTCGGCATCGGCCGCTACGGTCCCTATGTGCAGCACGAGCGGACCTATGCCAATCTCGAAAAGGACGACGATGTCCTGGCGATCGGCTCGAACCGCGCCATCGATCTCATCGTCGCCAAGGAGAGCGGCGCCAAGGGACGGTTCGGCCGTGCCGCCGCCGCGCCCGGCCGCGAGCTCGGCGAGCACCCGACCCTCGGCGGCCCGGTCACCGTCATGGCCGGCCGCTACGGCCCCTATGTCAAGCATGGCTCGGTCAACGCCACCCTGCCCAAGGGCAAGGCTCCGGACAGCCTGACCATGGACGAGGCGGTGCAGTTGATCGCGGCACGTGCCGAAGCCGCCGGCTCCCGTCCCAAGGGCGGGCGCCGGGCCAAGGCGAATGGCGAGGCTAAGCCGGCGGCCAGGGCCAAATCCGCCGCCAAGCCGAAGGCCGCCGCGAAAAAGGCCGTCAAGCCGGCCGAAAAGGCCAAGACGTGAAGCGGGCGAGGCGCGTTTCGTCCCGCTCCGTGATCGGTTAGCCTGGAAGCCGCGCCGCTCCCCGGCGCGTGCAGGATCCGTGATCATTGCCCCGTAAGCCGAAGACCGATGCCGCGCCGCGCCTGCCCAGCCGCGAAGACGTGCTCGCTTTCATCGCCAGCCAGCCCGGCAAGGTCGGCAAGCGCGAGATCGCGCGGCATTTCGGCCTCGGCGGCGCCGACAAGGTCGCGCTCAAGCACCTCCTGAAGGAGATCGTCGAGGACGGCCTGCTGGCGCGCGGCCGCGGCAAGCTGCACAAGCCCGGCGCGTTGCCGCGCGTGCTGGTCGTCGATGTCGTCAGGCGCGACGACGACGGCGACCTGATCGCGACGCCCGCCGAATGGGACGAGGACGAGCTCGGCGCGGTGCCCGACATCGTGCTCGCGGTGCCGCATCGGCCGCGCCCGGGCGATCCCGTGCCGGGGCTCGGCGACCGGGCCCTGGTGCGCATGGCCGACGGCGGCGCGCCCGACGACCCGCGGCCCACCGCCCGCGTCATGAAGATCCTCGACCGGGGCCGTGCCCGGCTCATCGGCGTGTTCCGCGCGATAGCGGGCCATGGCGGCCGGCTCCTGCCCGTCGACAAGAAGAATCTCGGCCGGGAGCTCGCCATTCCCGCCGAGGCCGTCGGCGATGCCCGCGACGGCGATCTCGTGGCGGTCGACATCGTCAGGAACACCCGGTTCGGCCCGCCGGTCGCCCGGGTGCGCGAGCGGCTCGGCCATCTCGGCAGCGAACGGGCGATCTCGCAGATCGCGCTCGAGGTCCACGGCATTCCCTCGGTCTTCCGCGCCGACACGTTGGCGGAAGCCGAGCGCGCGCGGCCGGCGACGGCGGCCGGCCGCGAGGACTGGCGCAAGCTGCCGCTCGTCACCATCGATCCGCCCGACGCCAAGGACCACGACGACGCGGTCCACGCCGAACCGGACACCGCCCCGGACAATACCGGCGGCTTCATCGTCACGATCGCCATCGCCGATGTCGCCGCCTATGTCCGTTCCGGCTCGGCACTCGATCGCGAGGCGGCGATCCGGGGCAATTCAGTCTATTTTCCCGACCGTGTCGTGCCGATGCTGCCCGAGCGCATCTCCAACGACCTGTGTTCGCTGCGCGAAGGCGAAAGCCGGCCGGCCATCGCCTGCCGGGTGGTGATCCGCGCCGACGGGCGGCGCAAGGCGCACAGCTTCCACCGCATCCTGATGCGTTCGGCAGCCAAGCTCGCCTATGGCGAAGCCCAGGCCGCGGTCGACGGTCGTCTGGAGGGCGAGGCCGCCGAGCGGATCGGCCCGCTGGTCGGGCCCGTGCTGAACCCGCTCTGGGAAGCCTATCGGGCGCTGAAGCGGGCGCGCGACGACCGCGAGCCGCTGGATCTCGACCTGCCCGAACGCAAGATCCTGCTGAAGCCCGATGGCACCGTCGATCGCGTGGTGGTGCCCGAGCGCCTCGATGCCCACCGGCTGATCGAGGAAATGATGATCCTCGCCAATGTCTGCGCGGCCGAGACATTGGAAAAGCACCGCATTCCCTGCATGTACCGGATCCACGACGCGCCGGCCTACGAGAAGCTGCTGGCACTGAAGGAATTCCTGCGCACCCTCGACATCACCTTGCCGCAGGCGGCCGTGCTGCGGCCGGCCAATTTCAACCAGATCCTGGCCCGCGCCCGCGGCACGGAATCGGCCGAGCTGGTCAACCAGGTGGTGCTGCGCTCGCAGTCCCAGGCGGAATATTCGCCCGAGAATATCGGCCATTTCGGCCTCAACCTGCGGCGCTACGCCCATTTCACCTCGCCGATCCGCCGTTATGCCGATCTCATCGTCCATCGCGGCCTGATCCGCGCGCTCAATCTCGGTGACGACGGCCTGACAGATGGCCAGGCCGGCGCGCTCGCCGAGATCGGCGCGGAAATCTCCGCCGCCGAACGGCGCGCCATGGCGGCCGAGCGCGAAACCATCGACCGGCTGATCGCCGCCCACCTTTCGGAGCGCGTCGGCGATATCTTCGGCGCGCGCATTTCCGGCCTCACCCGCTCCGGCCTGTTCGTCCGGCTCGACGACACCGGGGCCGACGGTTTCGTGCCGGCGGCCAGCATCGGCGGCGACTATTTCCGATACGAGGAAGGCCAGCAGGCGCTCGTCGGCAGCAGGAGCGGCGAAACCTACCGGCTCGGCGACACGGTCTCCGTCCGGCTGGTCGAGGCCGCGCCGGTGGCCGGAGCCCTGCGTTTCGAACTGATGAGCGATGGCCGGCCCGGGCTTGCCCCGAAGCGGATCGGACGTCACAACCGCCGGGACGAGGGCTTTGGCGATGGCCGGCGCGCCCGGCCGGGCGACAAGCCCTCGCGTCCGCCTTGGAAACGAAAAGGGCGCAAATGACTGTCCGGATCCTGCACGGCGCCGAGCCGGCCAACGCCCGGCCCGAACGCAACCTGTGGACCGCGCTGTGGCGCGGCGCACGCTGCCGCTGCCCCAATTGCGGCGAGGGCCGGCTGTTCTCGTCCTATCTGAAGGTGGCGCCGACCTGCGCGCACTGCGGCGAGGCACTGCACCATCACCGGGCCGACGACGCCCCGCCCTATCTGACCATCATGGTGGTCGGCCATGTCATCGTGCCGCTGCTGATGTGGGTGGAGCTGCGCTACGAGCCGGTCCTCTGGATCCATTTCGCGCTCTGGCTGCCGCTGACCTTGATCCTGTGCCTCGGCCTGCTGCCGCCGATCAAGGGCCTGGTGGTGGGCCTGCAATGGGCCCTGCGCATGCATGGTTTCGATCCCGACAGTCCCGAAGCGAAAGAAGAAGCGAGCACCAGATCATGAATGAGCGGGGCCAAGCTCTGACCGAGCGCCTGACCAAGACCGAGCGCGAGCAGCGCTGGGCGAACCTGCGTCCGGTCGACGCCGCCACCCTGATCCTGATCGACCGCAAGGGCCCCGCTCCCAAGGTGCTGATGGGCAAGCGCCGGCACGACCTGAAATTCATGCCCGGCAAGTTCGTCTTCCCCGGCGGCCGGCGCGACCCGGCGGACCGCGACATGCCCGTCTTCGGGGCGCTCGACGGCCATGCGGAGACGCGGCTGATGAAGCGCGTGCAGCGGCCCTCGCTGTCGCGCGCCCGGTCGCTCGCGCTGACCGCCGTGCGCGAGACCTTCGAGGAGACCGGCCTGCTCCTCGGCACGCGCGATGCCGGCGTGCCGGAAGGCGTGCCCAAGGGCTGGGAGGGCTTCGCCGAGCACGGTGTGTTCCCCAACCTGGAATCGCTGCAGTTCGTCTGCCGCGCCATCACGCCGCCGCGCCGGCCGAAGCGGTTCGACACACGCTTCTTCGCCTGCGACGCCGATCATATCGCCCATCGCGTCGACGGCGTGGTCGGGCCGCATGCCGAACTGGTCGAGCTGAAATGGCTGACCCTCAAGGACGCCCTGCAGGAAGACCTGCCAACCATCACCACAGTGGTGCTCGAGGAGCTCGGCGAGCGCATCGCCAAGGGTTTCGCGCCGGAATTGCCGGTGCCCTTCTATTACATGCAGCGCAAGGTCTTCCAGCGCGAGGTGCTGTAGGCGCGGGCCGGCCCGGCGCCCCTGTCGGTGCGGTTCGGTTCGCAAGGGCTGGGCTGCCGCGCGGGGGCCGCCCTTGTCACGCCGCCTTCGCCTCGTCATGAGATGGCGCTCTCATGACCAGCACCAGCCCGACCGCGCCGGCCGACCCCAGGCAGTTCATCCTCTCGATCACCGCCGCCATCGCCTGCATCGTGGCGGTGGGCATCGGCCTGTCGCTGTCCATCCCGCTCATTTCCTTCGCTCTCGACGCCAAGGGTGCGTCGCGCACGGTGATCGGGCTCAATTCGGCCATGGGCGGCGTCGCCACCCTCGTCTGCGCGCCCTTCATTTCGGGCTGGGCCCGCCGTTTCGGCGTCAGGCCGGTGCTGCTCTGGGCGGTCGCCCTCGGCATCGTCTCGTTTCTCGGCTTCCTCGTGATCGAGCCCCTCTGGGCCTGGTTTCCGCTGCGCTTCGTCTTCGGCGTCGCGCTGACCGTGCTGTTCGTCCTGTCGGAATACTGGATCAATGCCGTCGCGCCCGAGGAGCGCCGCGGCCTCGTGCTGAGCATCTATGTGACCGCGCTGTCGCTGGGCTTCGCCGCGGGTCCCCAGATCCTGACCATGGTCGGCACGTCCGGTCCGGCTCCCTATCTCGTCGGGTCGGCGCTGTTCGCCCTCTCCATGCTGCCGGTACTGATCGCCCGCGGCATCGCGCCCAGCATCGAGGAGGAGCCATCGCGCGGCTTCGCCGCCTTTCTCTGGGCGGCACCTGCGGCCACCCTCGCCGCGCTCGTCTTCGGCGCCGCCGAGACCGGCGCCTTCGCCCTGCTGCCGCTCTACGGCATCGCCACCGGCCTGGACGCTGTCGCGGCGACCACGCTCGTCTCCTTCGTTTCGCTCGGCAATCTCGTCTTCCAGGTGCCGCTCGGGCTGGTCGCCGACCGCATCGACCGCAGGGTGGTGCTGCTGTTCTGCGCAGCCGTCGGCGCCATCGGAATGGCGACCATGGCTTTCGTGCCGATGTCGCGGACGGCGCTGGTGGTCCTGCTCTTCGTCTGGGGCGGCATCGTCGCCGGCCTCTATACGGTCGGCCTCGCCCATCTCGGCGGCCGCTTCCGCGGCGCCGATCTCGCCCAGGCCAATGCCGCCTTCGTGGTGATGTATTCGGCCGGCCTGATCGTCGGCCCGCCGCTGGCCGGCTTCGGCATGGATCTCTGGCCGCCGACCGGGCTGCCGGCGACGCTCGGCGCCCTCTTCGCCGCCTATGTCGGGGTGATCGTCATCCGCCTGCGGGGCAGCCGCGGCGGCGCCTGAGGCGCCCTGCCGCGGCGATGCCGCAGCGGCCTATTCCACCGTCACGCTTTTCGCGAGATTGCGCGGCTGGTCGACGTCGGTGCCCATCTCCACCGCCGTGTGATAGGCGATGAGCTGGATCGGCACGGCATAGACGATCGGCGCGATCAGGGCCGGAAGATCAGGCATGACCACGGTGGCGGTCGCATCGACCGAGGCATGCTCGGCCCCCTGCGCGTCGGTCACCAGCAGGATCTGTCCGCCGCGGGCGGCCACCTCCTGCATGTTCGACACGGTCTTTTCGAAGATCCGGTCATGCGGCGCGATGACGACCACCGGCATGGCTTCGTCGATCAGCGCGATCGGCCCGTGCTTCAGCTCGCCCGCCGCATAGCCCTCGGCATGGATGTAGGAGAGTTCCTTCAGCTTCAGTGCGCCCTCGAGCGCGATCGGATAGCTGATGCCGCGGCCGAGATAGAGCACGCTTTGCGACTTGGCGAGCGACTTGGCGAGCTGCGCGATGCTGTCGTCGAGCGTCAGCGCCTCGTTGATGTAGCGCGGCGCCTCCATCATGGCGCGGACGAGCGCGTCCTCCTCCGCCGCGTCGATGAAGCCGCGCGCCTTGCCGGCCGCGATGGCGAGCGAGGCCATCACCGTGAGCTGGCAGGTGAAGGCCTTGGTCGAGGCGACCCCGATCTCCGGCCCGCCGAGCGTCGGCATGACGATATGGCTCTCGCGGGCGATGGTCGAGGTGAGAACATTGACCACGGCGAGGACGTGCTGGCCGTTCTCCTTGGCATAGCGCAGCGAAGCGAGCGTGTCGGCCGTCTCGCCGGACTGCGACACCACGATCATCAGGCCGCCCGGCTCCATCGGCGTCTCGCGGTAGCGGAACTCCGAGGCGATGTCGATGTCGACCTGGATGCGCGCGAAGCGCTCGAACCAGTATTTGGCGGTGAGGCCGGCAAGATAGGCGGTGCCGCAGGCGGCGATCGAGATGCGCGGCAGCCTGGCCCAGTCGAACGGCAATTCGGCCGGCAGCCGCACCTGGCCGTTGGCCATGTCGAGATAGTGGGCGGCGGTGCGCGCCACGACCTCCGGCTGCTCGTAAATCTCCTTCAGCATGAAGTGGCGATAGTTGCCCTTGTCGACCAGGAAGGCCTGGGCGCTGGACTGGATCACCGGCCGCTCGACCACGGCGCCGCTGGCATCGCGGATCTCGGCCGAATGCCGATTGAGAATCGCCCAGTCGCCCTCCTCCAGATAGGCGACCGCCGAAGTGAAGGGCGCCAGCGCGATGGCGTCGGAGCCGAGATACATCTCGCCCTCGCCATAGCCGACGGCGAGCGGCGAGCCCTTGCGCGCGCCGATCAGCAGGTCGTCATTGCCTTCGAAGACGAAGGCCAGCGCGAAGGCGCCGCGCAGGCGCGGCAAAGTGCGGCCGACGGCCTCCACCGGACCGTGCCCCGCCTTCATCTCCTGGCCGACGAGATGAGCCACCACTTCGGTATCGGTCTGGGTCGAAAGCCTGACGCCCTTGGCCTCGAGCTCGGCCCGCAGCTCGCGGAAATTCTCGATGATGCCGTTATGGACGACGGCGACGCCCTCCGAGACATGCGGATGGGCATTGGTCTCGGTCGGCGCCCCGTGTGTCGCCCAGCGCGTGTGGCCGATGCCGATATGACCGTCCAGCGGCGCGTTCCGGAGCGCCGCCTCGAGGTTGCGCAGCTTGCCCTCGGCGCGCCGGCGCACCAGCACGCCGTTCTCCAGTGTCGCCACGCCGGCGGAGTCATAGCCGCGATATTCCAGCCGCTTGAGGCTGTCGACCAGCTGCGGAGCGACGGGTTCCCTGCCGAGAATGCCGATGATTCCACACATGTGAGAATGCTCCGTGCCTTGAGAGGCTCCGGCCGATATGGCCGGTGCGCCGTCACCAGCCCTTTAATGGCCAAGGCCGGTGCGACTGAAATGAATTGATGTAACGGTTTGAAACAGCTGTGGCCGCTCAACCGCCGCGTGCCTTGCGTTCCGCCCGCCGGACCTTGTTCGCGCGGATCTTCTCCGCGCCCCGCTCCGGAATGACCGCCTGCCGCGGCCGGCCGAAGGCGAGCCCGCCCGCCTCGACGTCCTGGGTGATGGTGCTGCCGGCAGCGATCAGCACCTCGTCGCCGATCGTCAGCGGCGCGATGAGCGTCGAATTCGAGCCGACGAAAACATCGCGGCCGATGACCGTGGGGTTCTTGTCGGCGCCGTCGAAATTGCAGGTGATGGTGCCGGCGCCGACATTGGTGCCCTCGCCGACCGTCGAATCGCCGAGATAGGCGAGATGGTTGGCTTCGACCTGTCGGCCCAGCGTCGAGCGGTTCACCTCGACGAAGTTGCCGATATGAACCTTCTCGCCGATCCGGCTCTTCGGCCGGATGCGGGCGAACGGCCCGATGGTCGCGCCCGCGGCCACCTCGCAGCCGGCAAGATGCGAATAGGCCCGGATCGTGACATCGCCGGCGATCCGCACGCCCGGACCGAAGACGACATGCGGCTCGAGCACGACGTCCTGGCCGAGCACCGTGTCGTGGCTGAGGAACACGGTCTCGGGCGCCACCATGGTCACCCCTGCCCGCATCGCCTCGGCCCGCAGCCGCCCTTGTGCGATGGCCTCGACCTCGGCCAGCTGGACGCGGTCGTTGACGCCGCGCACCTCATCTTCCGGCGCGGTCACGACGGCGGTGGGGAGGCCCGCCTGCCGCGCCAGCGCCACCACGTCGGTCAGGTAGAACTCGCCCTTGGCATTGGCATTGCCCACGCCCTCGAGAAGGCGCAGCGCCTGCGCTCCCGAAAGCGCCATCAGGCCGCCATTGCACAGCGTGATGCGCTTCTGCTCCTCGCTCGCATCCTTGTGCTCGACGATCGCCGCAAGCTTGCCGTCCGCCACCACCAACCGGCCATAACCGGTCGGATCGGCCGCTTCGAAACCGAGCACCGCGACGGCGGCGCCAGCCGCGATCGCCTCGCGCAGGCGGCCGAATGTCGTCGCGCGAACCAGCGGCGTATCGCCGAAGGCGACGATCACGTCGTCATAGCCCCGCTTCAGCGCGTCGGCGGCCTGCAGCACGGCATGGGCCGTGCCGAGCCGCTCGACCTGGACATGGACGCCCGCATCGGGCACCAGCCTGCGCACCTCGGCCGCGACATCGTCCCTGCCGGGGCCGACAACGACCGCGGCGGCCGTGCCGCCGGCGCCGGCGATCGCGGTCAGGACATGGCCGAGCATCGACAGGCCCGCCACCTCGTGCAGCACCTTCGGCTTGGCCGACTTCATGCGGGTGCCCTCGCCGGCGGCGAGCACGACGGACAGGCAGGAGCGTGTGGTCATCGCGCGTGTCATCCCTCGCTCGAACCCGCCGTCAGGCCTTGGCCAGGCGATCGAAGGCGACGAGCGTCCTGAGCAGGCCCTCCATCTCGGCGAGCGGCACCATGTTCGGCCCATCGGACGGCGCCTTGTCGGGGTCGGGATGGGTCTCGATGAACACGCCCGCGACGCCGACCGCGACGGCCGCGCGCGCCAGGACCGGCACGAATTCGCGCTGGCCGCCAGAGGACGAGCCCTTGCCGCCCGGCTGCTGCACGGAATGGGTGGCATCGAAAATCACCGGAGCGCCGGTCTCGGCCATGATCGGCAGGCCGCGCATGTCCGTCACCAGCGTATTGTAGCCGAAGGAGGCGCCACGCTCGGTCAGCAGCACGTTGGGATTGCCGGCTTCCGTCACCTTGGCCGCGACATTGGCCATGTCCCAGGGCGCCAGGAACTGGCCTTTCTTGACGTTGACGGCACGGCCGGTGCGCGCGGCCGCGACCAGCAAGTCGGTCTGGCGGCACAGGAAGGCCGGGATCTGCAGGATGTCGACGACCTCGCCGACCGGCGCGCACTGCTCGATCTCGTGCACGTCGGTGATGACGGGCACGCCGAGGCTCTCCTTGACCTCGGCAAAGATCGGCAGCGCCGCGGCGAGGCCGATGCCGCGGGACGACTTGCCCGACGTGCGGTTGGCCTTGTCGAACGACGACTTGTAGACGAGGCCGATGCCGACACGCCCGGCGATCTCCTTCAGGGCGCTCGCGACCTCCAGGGCGTGGCTGCGGCTTTCCATGGCGCAGGGCCCGGCAATCAGCGCCAGCGGCAGCTTGTTGCCAAAGCGGACGGAACCGACGGTAACGGTCGATTGAGCAGTCATCGGTGAGATGGCCTTGGGTCTGGTCAGACGGACAAGCCTTCTGACAGACCTCTCCGTCGCAATCAACCGATGACGGCCTCAGGCGTTTCGGCAGGGCCGGCCGTTCCGGTCAGCCGACAATGGCATGGGGCACGAAACGCGACATGTTGCCGGTGACGAGGCCCTTGTCCTCGCGGATGCCGATGCCGGCGGCCGCATCGTCGACGATCCACGCGCCGATGACCGGCCGCATGCCGTCGAAGACGACATCGGGCGCCAGCCCCTGCAGCACACGCGGCAGGTTCTGGTATGGGCCCTCGGCGGCGACCAGCGTCGCCCCGTCGCGGCGGATCTCGATATTGGCGCCCTCGCGCGACACGATCGGCTTGGCGACATAGCTGCGGCCGAGTGCGCTCGCCGCCGGATCATCTTCGAAATAGGCCTCCAGCAGGTTCGGATGGCCGGGCGCCAGCCGCCAGAGCTCCGGCAGGATCGCCTTGGTGGAGAGCAGCATCTTCCAGGCGGGCTCGATCCAGACCGTCGGGCTTGACGGGATCGACGCGCCGAAGGGTTCATGGATGAGCCATTCCCAGGGATAGAGCTTGAACAGCGTCTCGATCGTGCGGCTCTGCTCGTCGACGAACCGGCCCTGACCGTCGAGGCCGATATCGGCAATGTCGATCAGCACGACCGTATGACCGGCCTCCATGGCGCATTCGGAGAGATATTCGACCGTCTTGCGGTCCTCGACCTCGCTCGAATAGGCGGTGAGGTGCAGCGGCCGGTTGGTCGGGATGGCGCGAAAGCGGGCGATCAGCTTGTCGTGCAGGCTGCTGAACTGGTCGGCGCCGCGCGGCAGCGCCCCGGCGGCGACCCGATCCTCAAGCCACAGCCACTGGAACACCGCCGCCTCATAGAGGGCCGTCGGCGTATCGGCATTGAATTCAAGCAGTTTGGCCGGCCCGTTGCCACCATAGATGAAGTCGAAGCGACCGTAGAGGCTGGGGTCCGGCCGCTGCCAGCTGGCGGCGATCCAGTCCCAAAAGGTCGAGGGAATGTTGAGCCGCTTGAGATAGGTCTCGTCGCGAACCGCCCTGCCGACGAGCTCGCCGCACAGGGCGACGATCTCCTCCGTCGCCCTTTCGAGGTCGTCCTCGATCTCGCGCAGCGTGAACAGATAGGCCGCGCTTTCGTCCCAGTATTGCTGGCCGTCGGGCATGGCATAGGCAAAGCCATAGTCGTCCGCCAGCGCGCGCCAGTTCGGCCGCTCCGCCATGGCCTTGCGCTGCATGGTCAGCCTCCGCTCGAAATCGACATGCTGCGGGCGGTCGAGCCGAAGCCGGAGCGCTGCACCGCGGGGCTCTGACTGCCGGCCGGACCGGTCTGCGGCGCGACCTGCGGCGCGGTGCCCGGCGACGGCGCAAGGCCGGTCCGCTGGCCGTTCGAGCCGGGAATGAGGAAGGGAATGATCATCGGAATGCGCGACGTGCCGTTCGAGGCAGAGCAGACATGGCCCTCCTCGAAGCGGCGGTTAGCCGTGTCGACATAGCGCTCCACGCCGTCGCGGCGCAGCGCCACGATCTCCCATGGCCCGCTGCTGGTTCGGGTCAACCCCACCGCCTCGGCTCCGCGCGAGAAGCTGTCGGCGCAGGACGTGCCGGGCAGGAATGCCTGGCACTGTTCGACCGAGCGGGCGATCCGGTTCATGCCGCAGGCGCCGCGTGCGATCTGGTCGCTGGTCGAGGTCGAGGACGCGGCGGTCGCGACATTGCCCGCGCCATCCGCGGTGGGCCGGGACGAACTGAAGGTGCCGCCGCCCCAGATCGCCGCCCCGCCGATCACCAGGGCGCCGACCGCGAGAGGGGCGACGAGTGCGGAACGCTTGCGTTCGGGCCCCAGGGCCTGCTGTCCGTTCATCATCATCGTCCCTCCTCGCGCCGGCATGCCGGCCGGCACGGCCGCAGCCACCTGGCCAAGCGCTCGTGGAAAGAGCCAGCGCGCGCAAACATCAAGAACGCCTCAAATTGAGAATCGATAGCGCAGAAAGATTGCATTCTCGTCGTTCATCGATCGTAAACCATCCCCGGCCCGGCACGACATGGCTTCGCCCGGCCTCACCCGCCGCTCGAAAAGGACATGCTGCGCGCGGTCGAGCCGAAGCCCGAGCGCTGGACGGCCTGGCTGGCGCTCGGCGACAGGCTGGTCGAGGACGCGCTGCCGTAGGAGCTGCCCGAAGAGCCGCCGCCGGAATAGTAGTAATAGTGGGAGCCGCTCGAGCGCCCCCATGACGACGAGGACGACGACCGGCAGGCTCGTCCCTCCTGAAAAACCCGATTGGCCGGATCGAGATAGCGCCCGTCGCCCCCGCGCCTCAGGACCACATGCTGCCAGGCGCCGCTGCTGCCCTGGAACAGGCCGACGGCGGTCGCTC
Source organism: Phreatobacter sp. AB_2022a (assembly GCF_026847585.1). Taxonomy (NCBI): domain Bacteria; kingdom Pseudomonadati; phylum Pseudomonadota; class Alphaproteobacteria; order Hyphomicrobiales; family Phreatobacteraceae; genus Phreatobacter; species Phreatobacter sp. AB_2022a. The sequence continues at coordinate 3,019 of NZ_JAPSET010000004.1, read as the reverse complement.
CTTGCGCGAAGGCGGCGGCACAGAGCGGCCCCGGCATGGTCAGCTGGCACTGCTCGGCCGTCGTCGCGATCCGGTTGGAGCTCGTGCAGTTGCGCCGGTTGCCGACGCCGAAACCATTGGTCGCGACGATGGCGCCGACACCCACCACGGCCATGGCGCCGATGCCGGCGGGCGACAGGAGAATGGAACGCTTGCGCTGAGGCTCGGGCGGCAGAGGCTCGGCGGTCATCGGGCGCACCTCACGTGGTCATCGAGGCGGCGGTGAGCTGGCCGCCGGCGATCGAGATGCCGGCGAGCCAGATGCCGGCCGGCAATTCGCCGGCTTCGAGGCGTTTCGACAGGTCCTTGAACAGCAGCTTGACGATCAGATAGACGCCGAGCTGGACCAGCAGCGAGACGGTGGCCCAGAGGGCATTGTCGAGGATCGAGACAGAATGCTCGATGGAACTGGCCAGCGGCAGCGAAAAGCCGACGACGCTGCCGGTGAGCGCAATGGCGCAGGCGACATTGCCCTCGCGCATCAGCGCCATCTCGTCGTGCCCGGTCATCCAGGTGTAGATCCAGACGAAAATGGCCAGGAAACAGATCGCCAGGGCGAAATGCGCGAGAAAGGCCGGAAATCCGGAGAGATAGTCGGCGATCATGAATCAGCCCCTGCCAGCATGAGGCCGGATGCTAGGGGCGGATTGTTTCCGGTTGAAGCTGTCGTCCGGTGGGCTTCGGTTTCGCCGTCTCAGGCGGGCGCAAAGCGCGGCACGATCCGCGCGGGCGCGCCGGGCATCAGGCAGAAACCGGTCGCGCGCGGCGCAAAGCCGGCTGCGCCGCGGCTCTCCTGGCAGCTCGTGTGGCGGTCCTGGCACGCCTCGCGGGTCGCATAGACCGGTCCGGAACGGGCGAGCAGCGCAGTGGCCTCGGCCAGCAGCGCCCGGCATTGGCCGGCGGCGCGGCCGCTTGCGAGACAGGCGCGTTCGGACGGGATTTCGGTGCCGCCGGGACAATCGCCGCCACGGAACCAGACATAGCCCATCGTCGCGGCGACCCCCGCGACGATCAGCCCCACGGCGACCGCACCGCGTGTCGTGTGTCTGTCGTTCATCCCAGATTGATATCAGGCCGGGATGACCGAAAGAAACCAGAACGACACGCGTCTCGACATGTTGCGAGCGTCTCCTCGGTCCGACCTGGCCCGGTTCCGATAGCGGTCAGACGAGCCTCGACTGCACCTTGGCCGCCTCGATGAAGGAGCGGAACAGCGGGTGCGGCTCGAACGGCCGGCTCTTCAGCTCGGGGTGGTACTGCACGCCGATGAACCAGGGATGGTCGGGATATTCGATGGTTTCGGGCAGCACGCCGTCGGGCGAGAGCCCGGTGAACACCAGGCCCTTGGCCTCGAGCCGGGCCTTGTAGTCGAGATTGACCTCGTAGCGGTGCCGATGCCGCTCGGAGATGGTGTCGGACCGGTAGATGCCGGCGATCTTGCTGTCGGCCTTCAGATGCGCGGTATAGGCGCCGAGGCGCATGGTGCCGCCGAGATCGCTCGCCTGGCTGCGCTTGACCAGCTCGTTGCCCTTCAGCCACTCGGTGAGCAGGCCGACCACCGGCTCGGGCGTCGGGCCGAACTCGGTCGAATTGGCGTTGCCGATGCCGGCGAGGTTGCGGGCCGCCTCGATCACAGCCATCTGCATGCCGAAACAGATGCCGAAATAGGGCACCTTGCGTTCCCTGGCGAACTGCGCCGCCCGGATCTTGCCCTCGGCGCCGCGCTGGCCGAAGCCGCCCGGCACCAGGATGCCGTGGACATGTTCGAGATAGGGCGAGGGATCCTGCTTTTCGAAGACCTCGCTCTCGATCCAGTCGAGATTGACCTTCACGCGGTTCGCCATGCCGCCATGGGCGAGCGCCTCGATCAGCGACTTATAGGCGTCCTTCAGGCCGGTATATTTGCCGATAATGGCAATGTTGACCTCGCCTTCGGGATTGTGGACGCGGTCGGAGACATCGGCCCAGCGGCGCATGTCCGGACCATCGGCCGTCTCGATGCCGAAGGCGCGCAGCACCTCGCCGTCGAGGCCGGCACGGTGATAGGCCATCGGCACGTCGTAGATCGAGGCGGCATCCTGCGCCTCGACGACCGCCGAGGGACGGACATTGCAGAACAGGGCGAGCTTCTTGCGCTCGCCTTCCGGGATGGGCCGGTCGCAGCGGCAGAGCAGGATGTCGGGCGCGATGCCGATCGAGCGCAGCTCCTGCACGGAGTGCTGGGTCGGCTTGGTCTTCAGTTCGCCGGCCGAGGCGATGAAGGGCAGCAGCGTCAGGTGGACGTAGATGCTGTCGCCTTCCGGCAGCTCGTTGCCGAGCTGGCGGATCGCCTCGAAGAACGGCAGGCCCTCGATGTCGCCGACCGTGCCGCCGATCTCCACCAGCACGAAGTCGTAGCCTTCATTGCCGGTCCGGACGAAATCCTTGATGGCGTCGGTGACGTGCGGGATCACCTGAATGGTCGCGCCGAGATAGTCGCCGCGCCGCTCCTTGGTGATGATGTCCAGATAGATCCGGCCCGTGGTGATGTTGTCCTGGCGCGTGCAGGGCCGGCCGGTGAAGCGCTCGTAGTGGCCAAGGTCCAGATCGGTCTCGGCGCCGTCGTCGGTGACGAACACCTCGCCGTGCTGGGTCGGGCTCATCGTGCCCGGATCGACGTTGAGATAGGGATCAAGCTTGCGCAGGCGGACCGAGTAGCCGCGCGCCTGCAGCAGCGCACCGAGAGCGGCCGAAGCCAGTCCCTTGCCAAGGGACGAAACCACGCCGCCGGTGATGAAAATATACCGCGTCATGGGACTTCCTCTTTAAAGCTCTCGGTTCGATTCGGGTAGCGGGAGGCGCGCATGGCGGCCCCACGCCGCAACAAAAAACGAGGGCCGGTCTCCCGGCCCTTGCCATGGTCGTGTCGGGCGCCCTTGACGGGCACCTTTCGGGAATGCCCGGGCGAAGCCGGGCTAGTCGCTCAGCGCGACGGCGCCGC